>NZ_MUNH01000234.1:0-17340 GCF_002154615.1 Streptomyces recifensis | reverse complement strand
CGGCCCGGTGCCTGGCTGGACATGCTGTGCTTCGCGGCGGTCCCCGGCGGGATGCCCGAGCCGCTGTCCGTCTCCGAGGAGACGGTGCGCGAGGTGCTGACCGGGGCCGGCTGGACGGTGACGGAGCTGACCCGGACCGTCTACTGGGGCGTGGCCGAGGCCACCCGCACCTTCCTGGAGAAGACCGGCGTCCAGGTGGAGATCGACGAGGCGGGACGCACCCAGCTACCGGTCTGGTCCGTCCTGGCCGAGCGCGCCTGACCCGCGCACGTCCGCCGCAGAGCAACGTTCCCCGAAAGAAGGTCTGCCGATGCCGACGACCGTCAAACCCGTGAAGCTGGACCTGGCCCGGCTGGAAGCGATGGCGGAGTCCGACTACTACAACCCGTACACGATCTTCGACTGGCCCGAGTCCCTCGGCACCGACCGGCCGTGGATGAGCGAGGACCTGGTCACGCTCGCCGGTACCGAGGAGTGGGGGAAGCTGACGCGGGAGCAGCAGCTCGCCCTGACCCGGTTCGAGGCGGTGAACTTCTTCAGCCTCAACGTGCACGGCATCCGCGAGCTGCTCAGCGAGGTCGTGCTCCGCATCCACACCAAGACCTACGCCGACGCCTCGGAGTTCCTCCACCACTTCATCGGTGAGGAGAACGAGCACATGTGGTTCTTCGGGACCTTCTGCCTGAAGTACGGCGGGAAGGTGTACCCGGCGGTGCCGCAGGTCGGTCCGGGCCGGATCGAGGGCGTGGGCGACGCGGCGACCGAACTGGTCATCTTCGCCCGCATCCTGATCTTCGAGGAGCTGGTCGACTACTTCAACGCCCGGATGGCGACGGACGATTCGCTGCCGCCCATCGCGCAGGAGATCAACCGGGTCCACCACCAGGACGAGAGCCGCCATGTCGCCTTCGGGCGGCACCTGTTCACCCAGCTGCTGGACCAGGTCAAGGAGAGCCGCCCGGAGGACATCCCGGTGCTGGCCAACTACCTGGAGACGTACCTGGAGTACAGCGTCCGCAGCCTGTACAACCCGGCCGTCTACCGCGACGCCGGGCTCGACCAGCCCCTCGAACTGCGCCGCCGCCTGCTGGAGCACCCGGCCCGGCACGAGGCGCACAACGCGATCCTCAACCGCACCCGCAAGTTCCTCGCCCGCAACGGCCTTCAGGTCCAAGGAGCATCGGCATGAGCGACGACAAGCTGACCAAGATCCTCACCTTCATCCACCAGCGCAACCCCGAGGTGGGCGAGCTGAACCTGGACGACGACCTGATCGACCGCCGCGCGGTGGACTCGCTGGCGTTCGTCGAGTTCCTCTACCTGCTGGAGGAGCTGAGCGGGGAGACCATCGACCCCGAGGAGATCGACGTCGAGGACTTCCGCACCCTGCGCGCCATCGACAAGCGCTTCCTGCACGGCGCGGCGGCGCACTGATGGGCACCGCCACGGGGACGACGGACAACGGCCTCGGCGTCCTCGGGCCGGACGAGCTGCGGCTGCTGCGCGCCTTCGACTCGCTGGTGCTGTCCTGGGCGCACGAGTGGGAGGCCGAGGAACGGCGCTACCCGTTCCTGCTGCGGCCGGCGGACCTGGAGTCCATCGACTACTACGAGAACTTCCCGCACCTGGGTCTGGCGGCCGTCGCGGCCGACCCGGCCCGGCTCGGGGAGCTGCGCGCCGGTGCCGCGGGCCCGCTGACGGAGCTGCCGGCCTCCGTGCTGGGCGACGCTGCGCTGGCCCTGCCGTCGGCCGCGTGTTACTCGGTCTACTTCGACCTGAAGAACCAGGCCCTTCCGGCGGCGGAGAACCGCTTCACCACCGTCGCCACCTGTTTCCGCAACGAGACGCGCTACGAGGGCCTGCGCAGGCTGCTCGGCTTCAGCATGCGCGAGATCGTGTTCGTCGGCTCGCCCGAGGGCGCCACCGAGCACCTGAAGCGGGCCAAGGAGCAGGTGCTGGGCCTCGCCGATCGGCTGGGCCTGAAGATGAGCACCGAGGTCGCCACCGACCCGTTCTTCGACCGCACCGGATCACGGGCCACGATGCAGCGCCTCTTCCCGGTGAAGGAGGAGTTCGTGGTGGACGGCCTGGCCATCGGGTCGGTGAACTACCACCGCAACTTCTTCGGGGAGCGCTGCGCGATCTCCCTGCCCGACGGAGCGCCCGCCTCCACCAGTTGCCTGGCCTTCGGGCTGGAGCGGTGGGTGCACGCGCTGACCACCCGGTTCGGTGACGCCCGGTCCGCCGCCGAGGCGGTCCTCGAAGCCGTCTGAGCCCCGCCCGCCCTCCGCCGAAAGTGAGCCGATGACCGACACGACCGTCGACGACGCCCTGGAGACCGGCGAGATCCAGGTGAGCGACGACATCCGGATAGCGTACGAGCGACGCGGGTCCGGCCCCGACATCGTCCTCGTCAACAACTTCTTCATGGACCGCAAGTCCTGGCGGTCCTACACCGCGAAGCTGGCCACCACGGCCCGGCTCACCTCCTACGACCTGCGTGGCCAGGGCGACTCCAGCCCGCACACCGGGGAGCCGGTGTGGGAGGACCACATCAGCGACCTGTTGGCCCTGTTCGACGGGCTGGGTCTGGAGAAGGCGATCCTGGTGGGCACGTCGTTCTCGACGCTGATCTGCCGGGACTTCGCCGTGGCCCACCCGGACCGGGTGCAGGGCCTGATCCTGGCGGGGCCGGCGATGAGCCCGCACGGCCCGCAGCGGCTGCGCCGGATCACCAAGTCCTGGCTGAAGACGCTGGAGACGTCCGGACTGGGCGTGCTGTACGAGCAGTTGTACCCGCTCGTCTCCGGTGACCGGGCGGTGGAGGAGGCGGGGCCCATCGGGTTCATGGGCCGCAAGCAGAACTTCCTCGGCATCCACACCGTGGAGTCCCTGCGCGCCGGGCTCGCGGTGTCGGTGAAGGCGCCGCTGGACCCGCAGATCATGACGAAGGTGGCGGCCCCGACCCTGCTGTTCGTCGGCGGGGACGACTTCTCGCTGAGCACGGACGCGGTGCGGGAGATGGTGGGGCTGTTCCCGGACGCCGTCACCGTCACCGTGCCGGACGGCGGGCATCTGGCCTTCCTGGAGGAGCCCGAGTGGTTCCAGCGGGAGGTGGAGTCGTTCATCGAGCGGGTCGCCGGGACGGGTGACTGAGACACCGCTTCCGGGGCTCCCGAGCGCATGGCTGCTCGGGAGCCCCGGCCGTGTCCTGCGGGTGGTGCTGGCGAGCGCCGCGGTCGCCCCGCCGGGCACCGGCGCGGCACAGCACCGGGCCGGCCGGGACGCGGTGGGCGCGGCGCTGCGGCGCGCGGGCAGCCCGGTGACGTCGGTGGGCCGCGCGTACAGCGGGGCGCCGGTGTGTCCGGCGGGGTTCCCGGCCTCGGTGACCCACAGCACCGCGCTGGCGGTGGCCGCCGTCGCGCCCGGCGCGCGCGGGGTGGGCGTGGACCTGGAGCCGCGCTGCCCGGACCTGAAGCTGCACCGGTTCCTGCTGGACGAGCGGGAGCGGGCCGAGCTGTGGCCCCGGGGCGATCCGCCGGGCCTGCGAAGGCTGTTCGCCGCGAAGGAGGCCGCCTTCAAGGCGCTCTCGGACTGTGCGGACGCGCATGGCGGGCTGTTCTGGCGGGTGCGGCTCGGCCTCCGTGACGGACGCCTGTGGGCGCGGGCCGGTGACCGGTACGCGCTGGTCGGGGAGCTGGCGGCACCGGCGTTCGCGCTGGCCGTGGCGGTCACCGCTGATCCATAACCAAAAGTTCGGCATCCCAGAAAAACTAGGTCTTGGACTTCTGATCGCATCGTCGGGACCATGACTGGGACGGCAGTGCCGCAGCGACCCCCGTCAGCGGCACTGTCGTCCCTCGACGAAAGGAACGGACCGTGCCCGCTCGCCCCGAACCGCCCACCGCGCGCGAGGACCTGAGTACGGCCGCCCGGCAACTGGCCGAGCGCGTCGGGGGTCCGCTGTTCGCCGAGGGCCAGGACGGCTACGACGAGGAACGCGCCCGCTATCAGACCCACCGGCCGCACCGGCCGGCGCTCGTCGTCGGCGCGGCCGAGCCCAAGGACGTCCAGCTCGCGGTGGAGTTCGCCGCCGCGCGCGACCTGCCGGTGGGCGTTCAGGCCACCGGGCACGCGCCCGCGCTGCCCGCGGACACCGGGGTCCTCGTCAGCACCCGCCGGATGACCGAGGTGCGCGTCGACCCGGCCGCCCGTACGGCCTTCCTGGGCGCCGGCGTGCGGTGGAAGCAGGTCGTGGAGGCGGCCGCGCCGCACGGTCTGGCCCCGCTCAGCGGCAGCGCCCCGGACGTGGGCGCGGTCGGCTACACCCTGGGCGGCGGAATCGGCCTGCTGGCCCGCAAGTTCGGGTACGCCGCCGACCACGTCCGGCGCGTGGAGTGCGTCACCGCCGACGGCCGGCCCCGCGAGGTCACCGCCGACAGCGACCCCGACCTGTTCTGGGCGCTGCGCGGCGGCCGCGACAACTTCGGCCTGGTCACCGGCCTCGAAGTGGAACTGGTCCCGGTGGCCGGGCTCTACGGCGGCGGCCTGTTCTTCGACGGCGCCTCGGCAGAGCGCGTCCTCAACGCGTACCTGCGCTGGACGGAGACGGTCCCCGAGGAGATGACCTCCTCCCTGGCCCTGGTCCCGCTGCCCGACGCCCCGACCCTGCCCCCGCCGCTGCGCGGGCGGTACGTGGTGCACGTCCGGATCGCCTACCTCGGCGACGCGGCCCGCGGGGAGCGGCTGGTCGCTCCGCTGCGGGCGCTCGGGCCACGGCTGGCGGACTCGGTGCGCGAGCTGCCGTACACCGAGTCGGGTTCCATCCACAACGACCCGGTGGCGCCGGCCGCGTACGTCGGGACCAACGCGATGCTCTCCGGGCTGGACGAGGGCGCGGTGCGTACCGTACTGGACCTCTCCGGGCCGGACGCACCGATCACCAGCATCGTCGAGGTGCGCCATCTGGGCGGCGCGCTGGCCCGGCCGCCGCGGGTGCCGAACTCCGTCGGTCACCGCTCGGCCCACTATCTGCTCGCGGTGCTCGACCGGGTCACCGACGACACCGCCGACACCGTCCGCGCCGCGCACACCCGGCTCACCGACGCCCTGTCCCCGCGCACCACGGGCCGCAACCTGAACTTCCTCTACGGCGCCGCCGCCACCCCGGACCAGGTGCGCCGGGCCTACGAACCCGGCGACTACGCGCGCCTCGGCCGGATCAAGGCCGCCCACGACCCCGGGAACCTCTTCCGGCTGAACCACAACATCCCGCCGAACCCCTCCCCGGCCCTTAGCTGACGGGCCGCGGCCGACCGCTCAGAACAGCAGAAGGAAAGATGATGGAAAAGAAATGGTGGACCCTGTTGGGGGTGTGCGGCGGGACGTTCATGCTCCTGCTGGACACCACCATCGTGTACGTCGTCATGCCCGATGTGCAGCGCGACCTGAACGCCAGCTTCGCCGACCTCCAGTGGGTGATCGACGGTTACGCGCTGGCGCTGGCCTCCTTCCTGCTGACGAGCGGCACGCTGGCCGACCGGTTCGGACGCAAGCGCCTCTACGCGATCGGCGTGGCCCTGTTCACGGTCGCCTCGCTGCTGTGCGGTGTGGCCCAGTCGCCGCTGATGCTGATCATGTCCCGGGTGCTCCAGGGCGTGGGCGGCTCGGTCATGTTCGCCACCGGTCTGGCGCTGCTCGCGGGCAGCTTCCAGGGCAAGGAACGCGGCATGGCGTTCGGTGTGTGGGGCATGGTCACCGGCCTCGCCTCCGCCATCGGCCCGGTGGCCGGCGGCCTGATCTCCAGCGGCATCAGCTGGCGGGGCATCTTCCTGGTCAACGTGCCGATCGGCGTCATCGTGGCCCTGATCATCGCGCTGCGCGTGGACGAGTCGAAGTCGCCGTTCGCCCGCAAGCTGGACTGGCCCGGCTTCGTCCTGCTCACCGGCGGCCTCGCCACCCTGGTCTACGGTCTGATCCGCGCCGGTGAGACCGAGTGGAGCGACGGCCGCGCGGTGACCGGCCTGGTGGTGGGCGCGGCGCTGCTGCTCGCCTTCCTGCTGGTGGAGGCGAAGTCCGAGCAGCCGATGTTCGACCTGAGGCTGTTCCGCATCCCCACCTTCGTCGGCGGTTCCATCGCCGCGTTCGCCATGAACGGCTCGCTGTTCGCGATGTTCCTGTTCCTGGCGATCTACTTCCAGGAGGCGCTGAACTACTCCTCGCTGGAGACGGGCCTGCGCCTGCTCACCGCCTCGCTGTCGATGCTGGTCGCCTCCCTGATCGCCGGGCGGCTCAGCGCCAAGGTGCAGCCCCGCTACATGATCGGTGTGGGGCTGCTGCTGGTCGGTGCCGCGCTGCTGCTGATGAGCGGGATCACCGAGTCCAGCGGCTGGGAGCACTTCATCCCCGGTCTGGTGCTGGGCGGTGTGGGCGCCGGTCTGGTCAACCCGCCGCTGGCCTCCACGGCCGTGGGCGTCGTGGACTTCTCCCGCTCCGGCATGGCGTCGGGTGTGAACGGCACCTTCCGTCAGCTCGGTGTGAGCGCGGGTGTCGCGGTGCTCGGCTCGACCTTCGCCGGTGTCATCAGCGACCGCTTCCGCGACGGCCTGCGCGGGGTGCCGGAACTGGCGGGCCGCAGCGACCAGTTGGCCGCGCTGACGCGGGGCGGCGAGACCGGTGAGGCGGTGCGGCTGGTGCCGGAGCAGTACGGGGAGAAGGTGCAGCAGATCGCCACGACCGGGTTCGTGGACGGCCTGAACACCCTGCTCGCCGTGTCGGCGGGCCTGGCCCTGCTCGGCGGTGTGCTGGCCCTGGTGCTGATCCGGCCCGCCGACTTCCAGGCGGCCCAGCAGCCGAAGCCCGCGACGAACGACGCTCCCGGTCAGTCGCCGGTGGCGGCGGAGAGCTGAGTCCGGTACACGAGAAGCGGGCCCGTCGGTCGCCGACGGGCCCGCTTTTCGTCTCGTCAGGTCACGCGCCGCTCATCGAGGCGACCTGCGTCGCAGCCGGCTCACCGAAGGACTGCCGGCAGTGCAGCAGGAGTTCGCGCAGGGCGGGGCTCTTGGTGGGTGCGGAGATCAGGGCGAGTACCGCGGGCACGTCGGCGTCGGTGATGGCGACGGTCTTGAGCCCCTTCTGATGGCCGGTCATCGACTCGGAGAGCACCGCGACGCCGAGGCCCCGCTCGGCCAGCTGCATCACCGCGCCGGGCGCGCTCGCCTGAAGCGCGATGGTGGGCGTGAGGCCCAGGGCGGCGGAAGCCTCGTCCAGCGTGGCCCGGATTCCGGTCCCCTCGGGCAGACAGACGAGCGGGAAGGCGCTCAGCTCGGCGAGGGTGACCCCGTCCTTCTCGGCCAGCGGATGCTCGTGCGGCACGGCGGCGACGATCGGCTCGCTGATCACCTGCCAGCCGTCCAGGTCGTCCGGCGCGCGGTGGGCGGCGCCGATCAGCGCCAGGTCGACGGTGCCCTCGCGGACGTACTCGACCAGCTTGGCGGAATCGTCCTCCAGCAGGCTGATCTCGACGCCGGGGTGGGCGAGATGGAAGCCGGACAGCGCGTCGAACAGCGGCTGGACCGTGCAGGCGGTGACCATGCCGACGACCAGCTTGCCCCGGACCAGGCCGTTCATCTCGTCCACGGCCTGCCGCAGCGAGTCCATCGAGGAGAGCACGGACTTGGCGTGCGCCAGCACCACCTCGCCGACGGCCGTGAGCTGCACACTGCGGCCGGAGCGGTCGAGCAGGGTGGCCCCGAGGTCGTTCTCCAGCTGGCGGATCTGGGCGCTGATCCCGGGCTGGCTGATATGCACCAGCTCCGCGGCCCTGGTGAAATTCGCTTCCTGCGCCACGGCGATGAAGTACCTGAGCTGCCTGATCTCCATAACTCCAAATTATCACGCCGATCCGGATGATTGATTGGACTTGTTCTCGGCCAGTGACGGAAAATTGCCACGTTGGCACCCGGACCGCAGGAAAGGATGATTGTGTCCGAGAACGAGAAGGCCCTGAAGCCGGAAGACCTCACCCGTCTCTTCGTGGAGCGCGCCAACGCGGGTGACGCCGCCGGCCTCGCCGCGCTGTACGACGAGGAGGCCGTGATGGCCTACCCGCCCGGCAGCACCACGGTGGGCCGGGAGGCGATCCGCCAGCTCTGGGAGAAGGTGCTGTCCAACGGACCGCGCTTCGAGCCCGAGGAGCCCCTGCCCACGCTGGTGTTCGGTGACATCGCGCTCACCTCGACGCCGCCCAAGGACGGTTCGGGCGCCCGTGCGCAGGTGGTCAAGCGCCAGGCGGACGGCAGCTGGCTGCGCATCATCGACCAGCCCGAGTTCCGCCCGCCGACGAGCTGACGGCCTGTCGTTTCTGGCCATCCTCGCCTGGGCGCCACCGGCCAGCACGCGGCTGGCGCCCGGTGCGCGACGCGGGACGCCCGGCCGAAAAACCTGTTGTCTCCCACGGGAGACCGGTTTCCGCCCGGACGGATTCGCTGAGCGCGCGTTGACGATTCACCGGCACCGGATATGGTGCACGGCAGCAGGTCCAGAGCCAAACGGGGGAGGCTCTTCACAGTGATACGCGATACTCGGCGCCGCTTTTCGGCGCGGCGGGTCCTTTTCCGGAGCCGCCCCTTCCAGCCCGGCCCTCTCGGTCCACGCCGCCCCTTGAGCGCGGCGCACCACCGGAGGCCGGGCTCTCGTGTATCCCCGGTCTGTTGTTACGGCCGGGTATTCGCGCACGGTCGCTGACCGCCCCGACACACCGTCGCCGGTTTCTCCCGGCATCCTCACGGGTGTCCCGAACCGGTCGACCGGTCTGTGGCCACGCGCGTCAATCTCGCATCTTTATGCCCCCGTACGGACATATGAACAGGAGATTGAGAATGGCTGTGACGGAAACCAGAGGAATTCACCTGGCCGCCCCGGTGATCTGTGAGTCGGCGGAAATGTGGAACGCACAGGCGGACAGCCTGCCGGTGACACGCGCGCCCATCGAGTCACTGTCGACCGACGACTCCCCCCGAATATCGGGGGAGAACGAGGAACACGTCCGGCACCTGGCGCAGTGCGTCTCGCCGCTGCCGCCGATCATCGTGCACCGCGCCACGCTCCGCGTCATCGACGGCGTCCACCGACTGCGGGCCGCCCGGCTCAACGGGCAGACCCATATCGACGTGCAGTACTTCGACGGCACCGCCAAGGACGCGTTCCTGCTGGCGGTGGAGCGCAACGCCCACCACGGGCTGCCGCTGACCCGCGCCGACCGCAACGCGGCCGCGCTGCGGATCATCCGCTCGCACCCGGACTGGTCGGACCGGATGATCGCGTCCGCCACCGGGCTGTCGCCGAAGACGGTGGGCTCGATCCGGCGTCGTTCGGGTGACGCAATTCCTCAGTTGAACGCGCGGATCGGCCGGGACGGCCGCTCGCGCCCGGTGGACAACTCCGAGCGGCGCCGGCTGGCGGGTGAATACGCCCGTACCCACCCGCAGGCCACGCTGCGCGAGATCGCCCGGGAGAGCGGGCTGTCCCTGGCGACCGCCCGCGACGTGCGCGAGCGCGTGCAGAAGGGCGCGAGTCCGACCCTCGGCGGGCGGCCGTCCAGCGGCCCGGTGCACAGGCCGGCCGCCCCGGCGCCCGCGTCGCGCGGTCCGGAGCAGGGCGGTGTGACGGCCTTCGCGCTGGCGGAGACCTTACTTCTGCTCAAGCGGGACCCGTCGATACGGCTCACCGAGCACGGCCGGTTCCTGCTGCGGCTGCTGGACACCCACGCGCTGGCGAACCGGCGCTGGGAGGAACTGGTGGACCGGATTCCGCCGCACTGCGCGGCCAAGGTCGCGGCCGCGGCCCGGGAATGCGCGGCCTCCTGGCGGGACGCGGCCCAGCAGTTGGAGGAGCGGGCCCGGGCGGTCGACGGACGGGGGGCGGTGAACACCATCGCCTGAATCCAGCGAGTCTCCCTATGCTCTCCGCATGACAATTCTGGTGACCGGGGCCACCGGCAAGACGGGCCGCCATGTATTACGGGAACTGCTGGCAGCGGGCGAAGAAGTACGTGTATTGACCCGTGATCCGGAAAGCGCGAAAGTTCCGTCCGGGACAGGTGTCGTACGCGGTGACCTGAGTGATCCGGAAAGTCTTTATCCGGCGCTCGACGGAGTGTCATCGGTATTCCTCTTCCCGGTTCTCGACGCCATTCCGGCATTCGCGGCGACGGCGAAGCGCGCGGGCGTGGAGAAGGTGGTGCTGTTCACCGGGGCCTGGGCCGCGGGACACACCGCCCGGGACCGGTCCTCCTGGGTGTACCCGAGGTACCGGGCGGCCGAGGCGGCGCTCGCGGAGAACGGACCGGCGCGGTGGACGGTCCTCCGGCCGGCGCCCTTCGCCACCAACGCGCTGTGGTGGGCACCGGGCGCGCGGGCGGACGGGGTGGTCCGGCTGCCCCATCCGGACGCCGTGTGCCCGGTGGTGCACGAGGCCGACCTCGCGGCGGCGGCCGTGGCCGCGCTGCGGTCGGACGGCCACCACGGGCGCTGGTACACGGTCACCGGGCCCGCGCCCGTCTCGCAGGCGGAGCAGGTCGCCGCCATCGCGGAGGCGAGCGGGCGGCCGCTGCGGGTGGCCAGGATCGACCCGGAGGTCTGGCGGTCCGAGACGGAGCGCTTCCTGCGGCCGGGGATCGTCGCGGACCTCCTGAACGAGTGGTCCCAGACCGAGGCCGACCCGGCCACCGCCCTGCCGATCACCTCGGCCGTGGAGGACCTCACCGGCCGGCCCGCGCGCACCTTCGACCGCTGGGCCGCGGACCACGCCGACGACTTCCGCTGATCCCGCCGATCCCGGACCGGCCCCGAAAGGACGTCATGGAGTACACCCAGCTAGGCCGCAGCGGTCTGCGCGTCTCCCGGCTCTGCCTCGGCACCATGAACTTCGGGGTGCACACCGAGGAGGCCGAGGCCCACCGCATCCTGGACGCCGCTCTGGAAGCGGGCGTCAACTTCGTGGACACCGCCGACCTGTACGGCTGGCCCGAGCACCCCGGCCTGACCGAGACGGTGATCGGCAACTGGCTCGCGCTGGGCGGGGGCCGCCGCGAGCGGACGGTGCTGGCCACCAAGGTGTACTCGGACATGGGCGACTGGCCCAACGAGGGCGGGCTGTCGGCGCTGCACATCCGCCGGGCGGTCGAGGCCAGCCTGCGGCGGCTGCGCACCGACCACATCGACCTGTACCAGATGCACCACGTCGACCGGTCCACCCCGTGGGACGAGATCTGGCAGGCCATGGACGTGCTGGTGACCCAGGGCAAGATCCTCTACGTCGGCTCCAGCAACTTCGCGGGCTGGCACCTGGCCGAGGCCCAGGAGACCGCGCGCGCCCGGCACCTGCCCGGCCCGGTGAGCGAGCAGTCCCACTACAACCTCCTGGAGCGCACCGTCGAGCTGGAGGTGATCCCGGCCGCCCGGCGCTACGGCGTCGGACTGCTCCCCTGGTCCCCGCTGCACAGCGGCCTCCTCGCCGGGGTGCTCCGCGACGAACGCCGGGGCGTGCGGCGCACGGCCGGGCGGGCCGCCGCCGCACTGACGAGGAGACGCCCGCAGATCCAGGAGTACGAGGACTTCGCCGCCGAGCTGGGCCAGGAGCCGGGGCATGTCGCGCTGGCCTGGCTGCTCGCCAACCCGGCCGTCACCGCGCCCGTCGTCGGCCCGCGCACGCCGGCCCAGTTGCACAGCGCCCTGGCCGCACTCGACGTCGAGCTGGAGCCGAAGGCGCTGGCCCGGCTCGACGAGATCTTCCCCGGTCACCGGCCCGCGCCCGAGGCGTACGCCTGGTGACACCCGGCCGGGGCACCCACCCGGCCACCCCGCACCGTCAGCAGCCGCTGCAACCCGAGGAGTGTCATGCCCCGCCGTCTGTTCACTTCGGAGTCCGTCACCGAGGGCCATCCCGACAAGATGGCCGACCGGATCAGCGACACGGTCCTCGACGCGCTGCTGGCGCGTGACCCGCGCTCGCGCGTCGCCGTGGAGACCCTGATCACCACCGGCCAGGTGCACGTGGCCGGCGAGGTCACCACGCGCGCCTGGGCCGACGTGCCCGCCCTGGTCCGCGAGGCCGTGCTCGACATCGGCTACGACGCCTCCGCGAAGGGCTTCGACGGCGCCTCCTGCGGGGTGTCCGTCTCCATCGGGGCCCAGTCCCCCGACATCGCGCGCGGTGTCGACGCGGACAGCGAGGACCTGCTGGCCGCCCAGGGCGCCGGGGACCAGGGCCTGATGTTCGGCTACGCGACGGACGAGACCCCGGAGCTGATGCCGCTCCCGATCCGGCTGGCGCACCGGCTGGCCCAGCGGCTCACCGACGTGCGCCGCTCCGGGAACATGCCGTACCTCAGGCCCGACGGGAAGACCCAGGTCACCGTGGAGTACGACGGGGACCGGGCGGTCCGGCTGGACACGGTCGTCGTCTCGGCGCAGCACGCGGCGGACGTCTCGCTGGAGGACCTGCTGGTGCCCGAGGTGCGCCGGAACGTGGTCGACGTGGAGCTGGCGCGGCTGGCCGGCGAGGGCATCGAACTCGACACCGAGGGCTGCCGGTTGCTGGTGAATCCCACCGGGCGCTTCCACATCGGGGGCCCGATGGGCGACGCGGGGCTGACCGGCCGGAAGATCATCATCGACACCTACGGCGGGATGGCACGCCACGGGGGCGGCGCCTTCTCGGGCAAGGACCCGTCCAAGGTGGACCGCAGTGCCGCGTACGCCATGCGCTGGGTGGCGAAGAACGTCGTGGCCGCCGGTCTCGCCGCGCGCTGCGAGGTGCAGGTCGCGTACGCCATCGGGCGGGCCGAGCCGGTGGGGCTGTTCATCGAGACCTTCGGCACCCACCGGGTCGGCGTCGACGCGATCGGCAAGGCCATCGACGAGGTCTTCGACCTGCGCCCGGCGGCCATCATCCGCGACCTCGACCTGCTGCGGCCGATCTACGCCCGGACTGCGGCGTACGGCCATTTCGGCCGCGAGCTGCCCGACTTCACCTGGGAGCGGACGGACCGGGCGGAGGCGCTCCGCGCGGTGGCCGGCCTGTAGCCACAACAGGTGCGCCCCGCCCGGGACATGGACGGGGCGCACCTTTGTGTGCCTGCGGTCAGGCGGGCAGCGTGCGGGCGATCTCCGTGAGGGCGGCCTCGGCACGCTGGTGCAGGCCGCCGCCGAAAGTGACACGGGCGGCACCCAGCCGGCCCAGCTCCGCGGGGGCCGGCCCGTTCGGCAGGTACAGGGCGTTCAGCGGGGCCGGGACGCCCTTGGCCAGCTCGGGCAGCAGCTCGGCCGGGGCCAGGATCGGATAGACGACGTCCGCCCCCGCCTCGGCGTACAGGCGGCCCCGGCTGATCGCCTCCTCCGCGTCGCTCGCCCCGTGCAGGAACGTGTCCACGCGGGCGTTGAGCACCACCCGGCCTCCCGCGGCCGCCACGAACTCCGCCAGCCAGTCGGCGTGTTCGCGGGCGTCCTTGAGCTTGCCGGAGGCATGGTCGGTGTCCTCCAGATTGCATCCGACCGCCCCCACGCCGAGCAGCCGCTCCACGATTCGGTCCGGTGCGAGCCCGTAGCCGTCCTCGATGTCGACGGTCACCGGGACGTCGACGGCGCGGATGATCCGCGCGAGCGCCTCGAACACCTCGTCCGCCGGGGCGGCTCCCCCGTCGTCGTACCCGAGCACAGCGGCCACCGCGGCACTGGAGGTGGCCAGCACCCGGTGCCCGGCATCCGCGAACACCCGGGCACTCACCGCGTCCCAGACGTTGGGGATCACCAGCGGATCACCGGGTTCCGGCCGCCGGTGCAGCTCACGGAACTCCTCGGTCCGGGTACGACTGGACACAGACGCCTCCTGAAGACGGTCACCACGAACGAGCAGCCGCCAGCGTAGGCAACGGGGGGTGCGTACGTCCCGTGGCACGGTCAGCGTTTCAGCGACCGGTCCACCAGCGCCCCCGCCCCACCCGTGTACCGAGCCGGATCGAGCAGTCCGGCCAACTCCCCGCCGTCCAGCACACCCTTCAACTCGGGCAGCTTCGCGAGCACTTCGCCCAGCGGCACCCCCTCCTCCGCTGCGCGCCCCGACGCCTGGCTCAGCAGGCGCCGCGCTTCCGCCTTGCCGAGGCGGGGTGCCAGGACCGCGGCGAGGCGCTCCGAGACGATCTGGCCGCCGGTCAGGGCCAGGTTGGCGCGCATGCGGTCGGGGTGGACGGTGAGGCCGCGGGCGAGGTCGAGGGCGGTGTGGGCGGCACCTCCTGTCAGGCGGAGGGACTCGCGGAGGAGGGTCCACTCGGCGTGCCAGGCCCCCGCGGACCGCTCGTCCTCGGTGGTGAGGCACTGCGTCAGCCCGGCAGCCAGCACCGGTACCTGGAGTGCGGCCGAGCGGACCAGCGTGGCGAGGACCGGGTTGCGTTTGTGGGGCATGGCGGAGGAGGCCCCCCGGCCGGCCGGGGCGGGCTCGGCCGCCTCACCGACCTCCGTGCGGGCCAGTACCTGGACATCGACCGCGATCTTGCCCAGCGCGGCCGCCGTGTGGGCGAGGGCCGCACCCAGGTCGGCCACCGGCGTACGCAGGGCGTGCCAGGGCAGGACGGGCCGGGCGAGGCCGGTCTCGTCGGCGTAGGCGGCGGTGAGGGCGTCCAGGTAGCCGCCGGGATCACCGGCGCCGGTGGCGCCGTCGAGGCGGGCGTACTCCAGGTATCCGGCGAGGGTGCCCGCCGCGCCGCCGAGCGCGACCGGCAGGCCCTGGTCCAGGACGCGGCCGAGCCGGTCGGCGGAGTCCAGTACCAGGGACCGCCAGCCCGCCGCCTTGAGCCCGAAGGTGGTGGGCACGGCGTGCAGGGCGAGCGTACGCCCGGCCATGACGGTGTCCCGGTGCTCTCCGGCGAGGCGGGCCAGTTCCCCGGCGGCGGCGCGCAGATCGGCGACGGTGAGGCGCAGCGCGCGGGCGGCCACCAGCATGGTGCCGGTGTCGAGGATGTCCTGACTGGTGGAGCCCCGGTGGACGTACTCGGCGGCGGCCGGGTCGACGGCGGCGACCACGGCGGTGAAGGCGCGCACCAGCCCGACCACCGGGTTGGCGGTCTCCCGGGCCGCGAGGGCGAGCGCGCGGGCGTCCAGCCGGCGTGCGTCGGCGGCCTCGGTGATGACGGCGGCGGCAAAGGCGGGTACGGCGCCGAGCCGGGCCTGCGCCCGGGCCAGCGCGGCCTCGGCGTCCAGCATGGCCTGGAGCCACGCCAGGTCCCCGGTCGCCTCCTCCGCCGGCACCCCGGCCCGTACCGGGGACAGCAGGCCGACGTCGAGTCCGGCGCTCATGCCGTCACCTCCGCCGGTCCGGCGGACACCGGGGCGGGCAGGGACAGTACGGCGTGCGCGATGGCGTCGGAATCCTCCAGGGTCACGGAGCCCACGCCGGGCCGGATGCCCGCCGCGGTGACCCAGTGCACGGCCTCGGTGGGGACGCCGTAGGCGAAGCGCCGGGGGTGGGCGCGTCCGGCGGCGTCCACGAGCCGGTAGGGGCGCGTCGACACGTCGAGCCCGCCGGTCTCGTACACCCCGCCGTGCGCGGTGGGTATCCGGTGCGGGCGGCACTGGCCGGTGCGCAGCAGGTGGCGCAGCAGCGGGTCGGCGGTGCGCAGCAGGTCGGGCTCGGGCAGCCGGGCCTCGATGAGCGCGGCGAAGGGCGGGGCGACGTCCGCTCCGCCGAGGGTGCGGGCGAGGAAGGCGGGGTCGTCGGCCGCGGTGTCCACGAGCAGGCCGGGCGGCAGGATCTCCACGATCCCGGCCTCGATGAGCGCGGTGAGTTCCTCGATGCGGGAGGCGGGCGGGCCGATGGAGAGGAAGGCGTTGAGCGGGGTGTACCAGGCGTGCAGCTGGTCGCGGTAGGAGGCGCCGTCGATGCCGTCGTGGTCCACCACGAGACGGATCTCGTTGCGCAGGTCGCGCAGCACGTCCAGGGCGGCCTTCAGGGGGCCGGTGACGTTCCCCGCGCGCGCGTCGGCGACGTCCTGGCGCAGATGCCCGAGCAGCCAGGCGCGGTAGTCGGCCACGGACGTGAACTCCCGCTCCCCGTAGGGCCGGGCGATCCGCGCCCAGTCCCAGCGGCTGGCCGGGCCGATGCCGGCCGCGTCGAGGAACGCGTCCTCCTCGCTCTCCGGGACGTGCGGGTAGGCGTCCGCGAAGGCGGTGGCGTCCTGCCCACGCGCGGTGAGCAGGGCCGCGTAGTAGACGCCCTGGACCTCGCGGGCGATCAGCGGCCACAGGTCGGCCCGGAAGCTCAACCGCTCGCCGCGCCGGGCACGTTCACGCAGTGCGGCGACCCTGTCCTGGTCCAGCAGCCGTGGCTCGTGGCGCCCGTGCGCGCCCTTCTGGTTCTCGCCGCGCGCGTGGTACGGCACCCCGCGCCGGGAGCCCGCGAACATGCGGGGTTCCTCGCCGGAGGCCCGGTACACCAGCCGGTCGCCGGCCCGCGCGAAGGAGCCACCCCGGCCGAGCGTGAACAGGGCGAGGTAGTCGAAGAAGTTGAGGCCGAGCCCGCGCAGCAGCACCGGCTGCCCGGCGCCGATGCCGGAGAGGTCGTGGTCGGCGGGGTTGGCGGGTGGCAGATAGGTCAGCCCGTGCGTGGCGGCGAAGTCCGCGAACCGACGGGTCTCGTCGCCGGGCTGGTTCGGGAGGTGGCCGAGGGCGAGGACGACGGCGTCTAGCCCGGTCAGCCTGGTGCCGTCGGCCAGGAGCACGCTCTGCGGTCCCCCCGGCACCGGCCCGGTGTCATCCAGGGCGACGGCGCGCGAGGCGTGCACCCGGACGGTGATGTGGGCGGGGGCGGTGGCGAGGAGACGCCGGAAGACCCAGCGCAGGTAGTGGCCGTAGAAGGCGCGGGTCGGGTAGGAGTCGGGGCCGAGGGCGCGGGCCTCGGCGGCGATCGACTCGTCGGCGGTACCGGTCGCGGCGAGGCGGCGCGCCCACTCGTACAGGCTGGGGCCGTCCTCGACCGGGCCGGCGATGTCGACGCTGTGGTCGGTGAACAGGGTGACCTGGGAGGCCACGGTGTTCATCAGCAGGTGCGGGGACTGCGTCGTGCGCCAGACCCGGCCCGGTCCCGGGGGCGAGGGGTCGACGAGGTGGACGGTGAGCCGCTCGCGCGAGGGCGACTTGCGTTCCTGGGCGAGCAGCCGCTCCAGGACGGACACGCCGCGGGGTCCCGCCCCGACGACGCAGATCTCCGAGGGTGTGCTGATCAAGGGGTCACTCTCCGCTGGGCTGTGGAGTGGGCGTGCCCGGTCCGGGGACCGGGCACGCCCACTCC
>NZ_MUNH01000233.1:0-16863 GCF_002154615.1 Streptomyces recifensis | reverse complement strand
AATGGTGCGCGGGCGCCGCGTGCGAGACCCCGGCGCGGCGGGCGAGGTCGCGCAGGCTCAGCGCGCCGGGTCCTTCGGCGGCGATGACGTCGAGCGCGGCGGACAGCACGGCCCGCCGCAGGTCGCCGTGGTGGTACGTCCGCCGGTCCGCGGACGTGGAGTTCGAGGGGCTCATGGCACCAGAGTACGCGGAATCTAGTCATTGACAAGTTCTCTCGGCTCCGGCAATCTAGTCAGTGTCAAGTCGACGGCGGCCGGCCGGCGGTCGCGTCCGGGGGAGGAGACCGGCATGTCCGAGAAGACACCGGAGGCGGTGGAGACGGCCCGCGTACGCCAGCTCTGGCACCTGCTGGAGCCGTTCCACGCTCTGCTGTATTACGCACCCGAGGTGGAAGAGGAGATGGCCGCCCTCGGGTACGGCACCGAGGACCGCTGGCCGACGTACTTCCCGTCGCGCGCCGCTCCGTTGGGAGAGGTCGGCGCCGAGCGGGTGACCTCCGCCTTCTACAGCTTCAGTCCGCGCATGGCCGCCCGGCACATGGAGGGGGCGTGGGGCGTCGCCGGGCCCCGGGAAGTGCTGGCGGCCCGTCTGCGGGGCATCGACCGCGCCTACCGCGCCCTACTCGGTGCCGCCGTCGAAGGGCCGAGTCTGGCCGAAGCCGCCACCCTGGCCCGCCGTGCGGCGGAGTCGGCCGGCACCGAGGGCCGCCCCCTGGCGGCGGCCAACGCCGAACTCCCCTGGCCCGAGGCCCCGCACCTCCAGCTGTGGCACGCGGCCACGATCCTGCGGGAACACCGGGGCGACGGCCACCTGTCCGCCCTGCTCGTCGCCGGGCTAGACCCCGTGGAAGCCCTGGTGTCCTTCGCGGCGATAGGTGCCGCGTCCGTGGAGCGCTTCGAAAGCCGGGGCTGGAGCCGCGAGGAGTGGGCGGCCGCGCGCGAACGCCTGGCGGCACGCGGCCTGTTGGAGCCGGACGGCACAGCCACGCAGGAGGGTCGCGCCCTGCGTCGTCGCGTCGAGGAGCACACCGACCGCCTGGCCGCCGCCCCGTGGCAGTCCCTCGGCCGGGCGGCCGCCGACCGCCTGGGTGACCTCCTCGGCGACCACTGGGTCGCGGTCCTCTCCTCCGGCCTGCTCCCGTCCGAATCGACGCTGGGCATAGGCAAGGTCTGAGCAAGGCGCACGAACCGGCAGACGCGCAGGGCCCCGAACAACCCTGTACGCCCCTTCTGTTCCTCTCCATCAAGCGCGGCGCGGCCGTTACGGTGGAGGGCGGATCTCTCCGCCCGCGTCCGCGGACGGACCAGGGCGAACGAGGGGGACGCACGTGAAGCGTCTGTGGGGCGGGGCTGTCACCGCCATGGCCGTGATGACCGTCGTGACGGGCTGCAAGGCCGAAGAGGTCAACGGCTCTTCCGGCGCGGAGCCGACGGGTGCCAAGGGGGCCGCCCTGAGCGCTGTCGACCAACTGGACGTCAAGGGCCGTGCGCCGAAGACCGGTTACTCCCGTGAGCGCTTCGGCAGCGCCTGGGCCGACACCGACTCCAACTCCTGCGACACCCGTGACGACATCCTCAAGCGCGACCTGAAGGAGGTGAAGTTCAGCGGAGGCAAGTGCAAGGTCACCTTCGGCGTACTGGAGCCCGACCCCTACTCCGGCAAGACGGTCACCTACCGGCGCGGCCGCAGCCTGGTCGACATCGACCATGTCGTCGCCCTCTCGGACGCCTGGCAGAAGGGCGCCAAGTACTGGGACAGCAGCAAGCGCATAGCCCTCGCCAACGACCCGCTGAACCTCATAGCGGTCGACGCGAGCACCAACCGCGGCAAGGGCGACGGCGACACCGCGAGCTGGGTCCCCCCGCAGAAGAAGTACCGCTGCACCTACGTCGCCGCCCAGGTCGCCGTGAAGAAGAAGTACGACCTCTGGGTCACCTCGGCCGAGAAGTCCGCGATGAAGAAGATCCTCGCCTCCTGCCCCGCCCAGAAACTCCCCACGGGCGGCAACCCCACCAACGCCCCGTCCCGTTTCAGGGCTCGTTAGGACGGACCGTCATCACTCGTTCACCGAACATGTGTTGGGTCGGTTCGCACTGGCTCATGTGACGGCAAAGTTGTTCACAAGCTGCAAAGGAATATTTATCGACAAACTGGCCGGGTTGAGCAAGCGGCGTTCAAGAGTTGCGCAAGATCGCCCCTCGCGCCTGTCCACAGGGTGTTCACAACGGCAAGATCAGTGGGCTTATCTGTCGCTTACTGATCGCTGGAGTCGCACCCGTGCCTACCAGGCCACTCAGTCGACCTAGACCCGCACGGCGTGCTCAACGTCTGCGGCGGTCTGTCGCCGTTGTCGTACTCACCGCGCTCGCACTCATGTTCACGACCGACCAGGCCCTCGCGGAGGGCCTGGAACTCGGTCGCGTCACGTTGCCGAGCGCCAGTCTGTCCTCGTGGGCCTCCTGGTTCACCGATCCGCACTGGGGCAAACTGCCGCATCAGCAGACCGGTACCGCGGCCGGCAAGCGGCACCATGTGCCGGCCGGCGCGACCCGTGCCCATCGGGGCGCGGGTCACAAGCCGGGGCGTGGCCGGGGCGAGCTGGGTGCCTACAAGGCGCACAAGGCGTCGGCGAAGGCCGGCTTGAGTGCCTCGTTCCATGGGTTCAACCCCCGGACCAGCAAGCGGGTCTCGGGCCGGTCGACGCAGAAGACGACTTACTACCACAATGCGGACGGCTCGTTCAGCCGGAAGGTGTCCCCCTTCCCTCTGAACTACAAGGACCCCAAAGGGGAATGGCAGCAGATCGACACCGCCCTCGCCCGTGGTCCTGACGGCCGCTGGGACGAGAAGTCCAACGCGGTGGACGTCGGCTTCGCGCCGAAGGCGGCCGACGAGGATCTCGCCTCGTTCGGCAAGGACGGCAAGAGCGTCGGGTTCGCCCTCGAGGGGGCGGCGAAAGTCCCCGGCGTGGCCAAGGGGTCGACGGTCGCCTACCCGGAGGTGCTCCCGGGCACCGATCTGGAGCTGACGTCCACGTCGGTGGGTCTGCGCCAGGCGCTGGTGCTGCACTCGGCGAAGGCCGCGAACTCCTGGGTTTTCCCCCTCCACCTGCGGGGGCTGACGGCAGAACTGAACACGTCCGGCGGCGTGGACCTGCGGGGCGCCGACGGCAAGGGCGTCGCCTCGATCCCGTCGGCCTACGCCTTCGACTCGAAGATCGACAAGGTGTCGGGGGAGCGGGCGACGACGCACGCGGTGTCGTACGAGCTGATCACCGTGCACGGTGAGCCCGCGCTGCGGATGACGCTGAACCCCGCGTGGTTGCACGCGAAGGCGCGGCAGTTCCCGGTCACGGTGGACCCGGACACCTCGGTCTGGGACTACGTGCACAGCACGTACACGGAGTCGGGTTATCCGGTGGCCGACCGGTCCCAGGAGCAGACCCTGAAGATCGGCTCCTACGACTCGGGGTCGCACTCCGCGATCTCGTTCGTGCAGGACTGGCGGGACAGCTTCGACGGCTCGGGCGTCTCCCTCGTCTCGGCCAACCTGCACCTGTACGACATATGGGCCTCGACCTGTACGCCGGAGGCGTTCAACGTCGCGCAGGTGTCGGCCGCGTGGGACCCGACCGACCCGATGACCTATCCCGGCCCGGCGCACGGTGCCTCGATCGGCAGTGTCACCCCCACGGTGACCAACGCGTGTGCCAACACCACCGGTGACCAGTCCGGTGGCGACTGGGTGACGGTGCCGCTCGACACGGCGGCGATGCAGAAGTGGGCCAGCGGCACCACCGCGGACCACGGCCTGGCGATCTACGCCGCGACCACGGACGCGCTGCACTGGAAGCAGTTCGGCTCCATGGCCTACCCCGGTGACGAGCCGTACATCGTGTACGACTACACCGGTGATGTCGCCCCGATGGTGGAGGCGACCTTCCCGGCGAACAACTCCTCGATCTCCACGCTGACCCCGGAACTCCAGGCGTTCGCGGACTTCCAGCAGAACCCCGTGGCGCAGAAGTACGACTTCAAGGTCTACAGCGCCTCCGGCACCCTCGTCGCGGACTCCGGTCTGGTCACCACGCCCAACTGGACCGTGCCGTCCGCCAAGCTCGCCTGGAACACCTCCTACACCTGGACCGCACAGGCATACGACGGAACCAAGTACTCCACGGTCTCTCCCTCCTCCGCGCTGACGACAGAGGTGCCGCAGCCGTTCCTGACCTCGGAGCTGTCACAGAACAGCAGTGACCACGGATACGACGCCACCATCGGCAACTACACGACCTCCGACACGGACGCGTCGATCTCCACCGTCGGCCCGAGCCTCGATGTCGAGCGTGACTACAACTCCCGCGACTTCCGGATATCCGGCGCGTTCGGTGCCGGCTGGTCGAGCATCTTCGACGCCAAGGTCACCGAACAGAAGAGCGCGGCCGGTGCCCTGACCGGTGTCGTCGTCACCTACCCGGACGGGTCCGAGGTCGGCTTCGGCAAGAACTCCGACGGCACCTTTTCCGCGCCCTCCGGCCGTTTCGCCATGCTGCGCGCGCAGACCTCCCCGGCCGGCTACACGCTGACCGACAAGGACGACACCGTCTACACCTTCGCCCAGCCCCTGGCCACCGGTGTGTCCGGCATCTCGTCGGTGAAGGATGCCGACAACCGCTCGGTGGACCTCACCTGGACGTCCGGACACGTCACCAGGATGAAGTCCAACGTGTCCGGACGGTCCCTGAACCTGACCTGGTCCACGCCCACCGGCGCGACCGCGGCCCACGTGGCGACCGTCGTCACCGACCCGGTGGACCCGAAGGACTCCTCCAGCGCGCAGACCTGGACGTACGGCTACACGAACGACCAGCTCAGCAAGGTCTGCTCGCCGCTGTCGACGACCAAGTGCACGACGTACGGCTACACCGGGGGCTCGCAGTTCCGCACCGAGGCGGAGAACGCCGGGGCGTCGGAGCTCTGGCAGTTCAACGAGGCGAGCGGCACCACGGCCGCCAGCTCGGCCGGTGACGGCGAGGGCACGGACGACGCCACGTACAGCGGTGTCACTCTCGGGCAGGCCGGACCGCTGGCCGGGTCCACCGCGACCGCGGCGAAGTTCAACGGCACCTCCTCCTACGCGGAGCTGCCGCCGAGCCTGGTCTCCAGCTCCAACCAGCAGACCATGTCGATGTGGTTCAAGACCACCACGGCCCCGGGCGTGCTGTTCTCCTACTCCACACTGCCGCTGAGCTACACCATGGCCCAGGGCCAGTACACGCCCGGCATCTACGTCGGCACGGACGGCAAGCTCAACGCCGAGTTCTGGAACAGCACCGGCGTCTCCCCGATCGTCAGCTCCTCCGCCGTGAACGACGGTGCCTGGCACGAGGTCGTGCTCGCGGGTGCAGGTTCGCTCCAGACCCTGTACCTGGACGGTGCCAAGGTCGGCACGCGCTCGGGCATGATCTCCTACAGCAACGGCTACCACAGCGCGCTGCAGAACCACACGTACATCGGTGCCGGCTTCCTGGGCGGTACCTGGCCGGACGAGCCCCACTACTCGACCACGAGCGATCAGGGCTTCCCGACCTACTTCAACGGCACCATCGCCGATGTCGCCCTTTACCCGGACGCGCTGACCGCCGACCAGGTGTCGCGCATCCACACCGCGGCCACCAAGGCGTCGCCGCTGCTGACCACCGTCACCCGTCCGTCGGGCAAGGCGTTCGCCGGCATCACCTACGACACCAACGCCGCCCGCGTCACCCAGCTGACCGACGAGAACGGCGGCGTGTGGAAGCTGAACCCGGCGACCATCACCGGCTCCAGCAACACCTACCGCGGCGCGGTCCTCGGCGGTGCCCCCAACCAGTACTACCGCTTCGGCGAGTCGGCCGGTGCCTCGACGGCGCTCGACGAGGTACGCGGCGGGACGGGAACCTACTCGTCCGTGACGCTGGGCTCGGCCGGTCCGTTCAGCGACCACACCACCGGCGCGTTCAACGGCACGTCCTCCAAGGTGACGCTGCCCAACGGCACCATTCCCGGCACCGGCGCCGAGTCGGTGGACATGTGGTTCAAGACGGCCACCGCGGGCGGAGTCCTCGCCGGTGCCTCCAAGGACCCGCTGGGCACCACCACCCCGACCGCCTACACGCCCATCCTCTACGTGGGCAGCAGCGGCAAGCTGTACGGCGAGTTCTACTTCTCCGGCGGATCACCCAAGCCGCTGGGCACCACGTCGGCGGTCACCGACAACAAGTGGCACCATGTGGTGCTCTCCACGTCGGCGACCAGCCAGTCCCTCTATCTGGACGGCAACCTGGTCGGCACCCAGAGCGGCACCGCCGCGATGGGCGGCCAGCCCTACACCTACGTGGGCGCGGGCTACCTCGGCGGCAACTGGCCCGACGAGTCGCACAGCAGCAGCACGGACAACACCGGCTACGCCACTTACTTCAAGGGCTCGATCGCCGAGGCCGCGGTCTACCGTTCGCAGCTCACCGCGGACGACGTCGACGCGCAGTACGACGCGGCGCTCAACTCCACCGGCCTGCTGCCGGTGAAGACGGTGACGGTGACGACGCCGGCCAACGCCACGATCGGCTACACGTACGACGTCACCCACGGCAACCGTCTGCTGAGCGAGACCGACGCCCTCGGCAACACGACCAGCTTCGGTTACGACACGTCCGGTTTCGAGCACACGGTGACCGACCCGAACGGTTCGATGACCGTCACCGGTCATGACGTGCGCGGCAACATCGTCTCCTCCACGTCCTGCCAGGACCAGGCGGCGAACAAGTGCAACACCGAGTACTACACGTACTACCCGGACGACACGACCGCGCAGCTCACCACCGCCGACCCCCGCAACGACCAGTTGCTGACCGAGCGGGACGGGCGTTCCGCGTCGGCGAGTGACAACACCTACCTGACGACCTACACCTACGACTCGGCCGGCAACCAGACCGCGATCACCGGTCCCGCCGTGCCGGGCTTCCCGAACGGGCGGACCACCCAGACCGTCTACAGCGACGGCACCGCCACCTACCCGGCCGCGGACGGAGGTGTGGTGCCCGCGGGACTGCCGGTGAAGACGGTCAGTCCCGGCGGCGCGGTCAACCAGGTCGCCTACAACAAGAACGGTGACGTGGCGTCCACCACGGACGGCATCGGACTGGTGACCTCCTACACCTATGACGGTGTCGGCCAGGTGAGCACGCAGAACGTGGTCTCCGACACCTATCCGGCGGGCCTGACCACGACGTACACCTACGACGCGGCCGGCCAGGTGACCAAGGAGGACGACCCGCAGATCACCGACCGGGTCAGCGGCGCCACGCACCGGGCGTCGACCACCACGGTCTACGACGAGGACGGCAACACCACCTCGCAGACCGTGTCGGACGCGAGTGGCGGCGACCGGCCGCGCACGCAGACGTGGACCTACGACGCCTACGACCACGTGGCGACCGAGGCGGACGCCAACGTGGCAGCGGGCGCGAGCTACGGCAACACCACGACGTACGGCTACGACACCTCGGGCAACAAGACCAAGGAGGTCACCAGCGCCGGCAACGAGACCCGGTACACGTACGACGCGGAGGGCAACCTGCTCACGCAGGGCCTGATGTACACGGGCGACCCGACCGACCCGCAGCCCGCGGCCCTGCTGACCGAGTCCTCGCGGGCGTACGACCCGTCGGGCCGGCTCGCGTCGATCACCGACGCGATGGGCAACGTCACCGCGTACACGTACACCGACGACGGGCTGACCGCGACGGTCACGAAGAAGAGCGGTGACGGACAGAGCACCTACGTGCTGGAGTCGGACACCTACGACGCGGCCGGGAACCTGCTCCAGTCCACCTCCGACAACGGCGAGACGGTCACCAAGTACACCGTCGACGCCGCGTCCCGGACCACCTCCACGGAGCTGGACCCGACCGGTGTGGACCGGGTGAGCACCGTCTCCTACACGCCGGACGACCAGGTCGCCAGTGAGACCGACCGTGACGCCTCCGGCTACGACCGCACCACCACCAACACCTACGACGACATGGGCAACCTGCTCAGCGAGACGCTGTACGGGGACGCCTCGGGTCATCCGGCGGGCTGGTGGAAGCTGGACCAGGGCTCGGGCACCTCGGTGACCGACTCCTCCGGTACCGGCAACACCGGCCAGGCGAGCAACGTCACCTGGACCGACTCGTCCGCCGGTCTCGCCGGGACGTCCACCGCGCAGGGTGTGGCCACGAACGGCCCGGTGCTGGACACCACCGCCTCGTACACCGTGTCGGCGTGGGTCAAGATGAACTCGCTGCCGACCCGCAACGCGACCATCGTGGCGCAGAACGGCACCACCAACAGCGCGTTCATGCTGCAGTACAACTACGCGCACGCCGGATCGCCGCTGTGGAGCCTGGACGACACCAGCAAGGACGCGGCCGGGCCGACGTTCCCGGCGGCGTACTCCACCGCGGTTCCCGCCGTCGGTGCCTGGACCCATGTGGTCGGTGTCTACGACGCCTCCAACGGTTCCATGAAGCTGTACGTCAACGGCAGCCAGTCCGGCACGGCGGGCACCAACAGCACCCCGTGGGCCGCCACCGGGCCGCTGACCATGGGCCGCGCCAAGTACGCGGGCGCCGACAGCGACGCCCTGCCCGGCGGTGTCTCCAACGTGCAGGTCTACCAGCGGGCCCTGTCGGCCACCGAGATCTCCTCGCTCTACGGAAAGGGCCGCACCGGCGGCACGGTCGGCTCCTCCACCGCGCAGACCACCAAGTACGCCTACGACAAGCGTGGCCTCCCGTCGTCGATGACGGACGCGGAGAACCACACCACCGACTACGCCTACGACGAGGCCGGCAACCTCGCGCTCACCACGGCCCCGGCGGTCCAGTCGGAGAAGGACGGCACCAGCCCCGAGGCCGTCCGTCCGGTCACCGCGTCCGGGTTCAACACCTTCGGCGAGGCCGTCGAGGAGAAGGACCCCAACCAGCTGGTCACCAACACGGCGTACGACGCGGAGGGCAACAAGGTCTCCGAGACCCTGCCGTCCTACACGCCGGCGGGAGCCGCGCAGCCCAACGCCGGCACCACCGTGTGGACCTACGACTCCGAAGGGAACCAGATCTCCGTCACCACGCCGGGCGGCAAGACCACGTCGAACCTGTACGACCAGCTCGGCGACGTCGTCCAGACCACCGCGCCCGACGGCACCAAGACCCATGCCGTCTACGACACGGCCGGTGACCAGCTCTCGGCGACCGACCCGACCGGCGCCCAGACCCAGGCGACCTACGACTTCATGGGCCGTCCGCTGACGCAGACGACCCTGGAGCGCTACCCGTCGACCCGGACGCTCACCTCCACCAACTCCTACGCGGTCACCACCGGCAACCCCTATGGCGCGCACGTCGCCTCGACCACCAGCCCCGGCGGTGTGTCGTCCACGTACGCCTACAACCGCGCGGGCGACGTCACCTCGGTCACCGACGGCGCCGGCAACACCACCAGGTACGCCTACGACTTCGAGGGCAACCCCGCGAAGACGACCCTGGCGGACGGCACCTACACGACCACCGACTACAACGCGTCCGGCGACCCGACGGCCACGCACTCCTACGACGCCGGCGGCACCCAGCTCTGGAGCACGTCGCAGAGCTACGACGGGGTCGGCAACATGACCGCCGCCACCGACGCCAACGGTCACACCAGCCAGTTCACCTATGACGCGGCCGGGACGATCACCCAGGAGACGCAGCCGGTCGACGCCACGACGTCCATCACCACGACCTTCGGCTACGACCAGGCGGGTCACCGGACCCGGTTCACCGACGGGCGCGGCAACTCCTGGCGCTACACGTACACACCGTGGGGCCAGCAGGAGAAGGTGATCGAGCCGACCACGTCGAAGTTCACCTCGGCGGCCGACTCGACCACGACCTTCGCCTACGACGCGGACGGCCAGGCGACGACGGCCACCCTGCCGGGCGGCACCACCACGTCGATGACCTACGACGGCAACGGTCAGCTCAAGACGATGTCCGGCTCCGGCGCGGACGCGGTCACGGCCACCCGCAGCTTCTCCTACGACACCGACGGCCGCGTGCTGTCGGCGGACACGGCGGAGGCGGGTACCGCCGGCGCGGCCGATCACCAGAGCGCGACACACGACGCGTTCACCTACGACGACCGCGGTGACGTACTCACCACATCCGGCTCGGCCGGGTCGTCCAGCTTCGCCTACAACAACGACGGTGCGATGACCTCGCGCACGGACGCGTCAGGCACCACGTCCTACGGCTACGACACAGCGGGCCGGCTGTCCTCGCTCAACGACGCGGCGACCGGCACCCAGCTCACCTACTCCTACGACCAGCTCAACCAGCTCAAGTCCGTCAAGTACGGTGCGACCGGCCAGACCCGCACCTTCGGCTACAACACCGCCCACGAACTCACCACCGACACCCTGGTCCAGGGCGCGTCGACGCTGGCGAGCTTCACGTACGGCTACGACAAGAACGGCAACCTGACGTCGAAGGCGACGACAGGCGTGTCGGGCGCGTCCGCCAACACCTACGGCTACGACTGGGCGAACCGCCTCACGTCGTGGAACAACGGCTCCACCAGCACGACATACGCGTACGACGCCTCGGGCAACCGCATCCGCAAGGGCTCGGACGTCTACACGTACGACCAGCGCGACCAGCTCACCTCCGACGGCGTCCACACCTACGACTACTCGGCACGCGGCGCGATGACCCAGGAGTCGTCGGCGTCGGGCACGCTGGCGTACAAGACGGACGCGTTCGGCGACCAGATCGTCGCGGGTGACCAGGCGTACAACCTGGACGCGATGGGCCGCAACATCACCGACCGGGACACCTCGGCCGGGGGACTGACGCGGACCTTCGCCTACTCGGGCGCCGACAACACCATCGCCTCGGACGGCGACTTCACCTACACCCACGACGCGGGCGGCGGTGTGGTCGGCGTGAAGCCGGCCGGCGGCGGTGCCGGGGCGCTGGCCCTGACCGACCAGCACGACGACGTGGTCGGCACCTTCACCTCCGGCGCGACCGCGCTGGCCGGTTCGGCCTCCTACGACCCGCTGGGCAAGGTGGTCTCGCCGACCGACACGGTCACCGGCCACCTCGGTTTCCAGTCCGGCTGGACCGAGCCGGGCACGGGCGACGTGGGGACCGCCTCACGCTGGTACGACCCGGGCACCGGGCAGTTCCTCAACAAGGACAGCATGTCCTTGGACGCGGTGCCGAACTCGGTGGCGGCGAACCCGTTCGCCTACGTCGACGACAACCCGCTCGCGGGCACCGACGAGTCGGGCAACTGCTCCTGGTACGACGTGGTCTGCGGGGCGAAGAAGGCCGTGCACCACGTGGCCCACGCGGTCAAACACGTGGCGCACAAGGTCTACCACGCGGCCAAGCACGTGGCCCGCAAGGTGGTCCACGCCGTCAAGCACGTGGCGCACAAGGTCGCGCACCATGTGCGGGACGTCTACCACGCCACGGTCCGGGCCGTGCGTCGCGTCTACCACTACGCGGCCCGGCACGTCAGACGCGCGTATCACCAGATAGTCCACGCGGTGCACTCGGCGTACCACGCCGTGCGCAAGGCCGTGCACCGTGTGGTCCACGCGGTGAAGAAGGCGGCGAAGAAGGTCGCCCACGCGGTGAGGAAGGCCGCGCACGCGGTGGCCCACGCCGCCCGCACGGCCTACCACGCCACGGTCAAGGCGGCGAAGACGGCGGCGAAGTTCGTCAAGAACCACGCCGCGGCGATCACGTCGATCGTGGTCTCCACCGCGGTCTTCGCGGGCTGTGAGGCGTTCACGGCCGGCATCGGCTCCATCGGCTGCGCGGCCGTCGCCGGTGCGGCGGGCGCCCTGGTCGAACAGGGCTTCAAGTGCGCGGACAACGGTGGCGACGACTGCAGCGTCGGCGCCTTCGCGGGCTCGGCGGTCGAGGGCGCGGTGACCGGCGCGGCCGGCGGAGCCCTCGGTGAACTCGGCGGCAAGATCCTCGCCAAGGCGGCCCCCAAGGCTCTGGAGGTCGCAGGCGGCCTCTTCGGCAAGGGAGCCACGGAAGCCGGCGAGTCGGCCACGGCCGACGCGACGGACGAAGCCGCGGCAGCGGCGAAGTCGGAGGCGTCGGGAACCAAGGCGCAGTCCCACTCGGACGAGGCACCGGCGGAAGAGGGCGCCAGTTGCCCGATTCCGCACAGCTTCACCGGCTCCACGCGGGTTCTGATGGCCGACGGCACGACCAAGGCCATCGATCACGTCAAGGTCGGCGACACGATCGCCAACTCGGTGCCCGGTGCGAAGGGCACAGAGGAACACAAGGTCACCGCGGTGATCGTCACGCACACGGACCACGACTTCGTGGACCTGGCGATCAAGAAGAGCGGTGGCAAGCGATCGGTGAAGGCCGGCGCGATGTCCCTGGCCAAGAAGGCGGCCCGCAAGGCGGCCTTCGGCCTGGCGGCCTCAGCCGCCGTCCTGGGAGCGCTGTCGGCCGGCCACGGCCACGCCGGCACCCACCCGGCGACGTCCCCGGTGGCTGCGGTCCGCAAGGCGCCGTCGGCAGCGCACCTGACGACGACCTTCCACCACCCCTTCTACGACGAGACCCAGTCGGCCTTCGTCGAAGCCAGGGACCTCAACCCGGGCGACGTCCTCCAGACGCCGACCGGCACGGCCCAGGTCACCGGTGTCCGCCTTCACCACGCGAACACCACGACTTACGACCTGACCATCGGAACCCTCCACACGTACTACGTGGAGGCTGGCGACACTCCGGTCCTGATTCACAACGACAACGTTGAGTGTCCGCGCACCCCGGAGGAGTTGAAGCGGCACGCTGAAGCGCTGCATGACGCTGGAATCCGTAATCCGCAAAAGCCACCCACCACCGGAAACAAGAAGGCGGATCAAGGCATTACTGTGGCCACGGGTCAGCTGGGCGGACGCTCCGTCTACACTGTGAGCAACAATGCGACTACGCCTGAAATGCGAGCCTTGGCGGAGAAGCTTGGATACGAGCGCATCAATGGTGTTGAGCACATAGTGCCGGGCCTCCAGACCGATGCGGAGCAAATCATGTTGAACGCAGTGGAGGACGGCACTCTGTCGGACGAAGGAATGATGGCAGCCTCACGCCCGTTCTGTCGTGCCAACAGACAGGATTGCGCAGCTCGAGTGGCCGGCTTTCCGAAGATTCAAGGTTTTGAACAAGCTAGAATCCCTCCGTGGGAACGTTAGGGGATGACTGGTTCTGGGCGGGCGGGTACAAAGTGTGTGTCGCCCGCCCAGGGCTGCTTGTCCCGTTCACGATGAGAGGTAGCGATGCTGCTCTGGGATTATGAAAGTGAAAGCTGGGCCTCGCCGATCTCCGGTATGTCCGAAGAGAAGCGAAGGGATCTGGCCCTCAGTTGCATCGAGGGCACAGTGGAAAGCTTTCGCCCCTCGTTCGAAACATCGTTCACCGCTCGTACCGTGAGCTTTGTCGGGATCGCCCTGCGGGACTTCAGAGCGAACTTGGGTGATCCCGGTTCCAGTGTCGCAGTTCGAGATGAAGAGGCGTTCTTCGACGGGCTTCATGCGCTGGTCGACGAAGACCCGGCGCCGGGCCTTGCGGCGCTCGTAATGGCTGTGTCCGAGTATGCTGATTGCTTGAGGAATCGCCCGCTGGGCAGCCGGGAGGTCCTGGGTGTCCTCTCGTCTTGCTATGAGGCAATCCTCAACGAAGAGCGCATTCCGAGAGTCACTCCGGACGCTGAACGTGCAAATGCCAATTGCCGACGTGTGCTGGATATGCAGCAACGCATGGTGATCGATTTCTCCGGGCGCTGAAATCCTGCGCGACGAGGATGCATTGGCGTAAGCCCGTAGGGCGTTTGATCCGGAGGCAGCGTGCCGTGGAGCTGCCTCCGGTGACCCGGTCAAGGCGTTCGTCCACGCCCGTACCGACACCTTCGTCGGATCGGGCAAGAAGGGCCGCCCTGCGCGCCGATCCGTGCCGTCCGCTGACGCGAACCGACGGGCGGTCCGGACGGCCACCCTGGCCGAACGCGTCACCCGAGCGCAGCCCGCCGGCTCGCAAGGTTTGCTGTTCCGTAAGCGACTCTTGTGATTTTCATGGCGGCCCCTTTCCTGGGCGCCGGACGGCCGTCGGCTACGGTGCCAACCGGTTTCGGCATCGTGGATACGTGTCAGCAGCCGTAGAACCCGTGCCGAGCAGGAGAGCAGGTAGTCCGTGGCCAAGCAGGTCCGACAGGTGACCCAGTCGCGTCCGTCGGTGACGCGGCAGCAGGAGGCGGGGATCGCCCGCTTCGGCCGCGCTGTCGTCACCTGGCTGCGCTCCCTCAGCAGGCGCACGATCGCGATCGCCGCGGGGGCTCTGGCTCTCGTTGCCGCGGTCGTCGTGGTGTGCGCCTTCCTGTTCGGTGGTGATGACCGGCCTACCGTCCCCGACACCCGCGCGCGGCACTACACCGAGACCGACGCCTGCCTGCTCACCGGTAAGGACGGCATCATGGCCGGCACGCCCGCCGCGACCGTCTGGCAGGGCATGCAGGACGCCTCTCTCAGGACACACGCGCGGGTCAGCTACCAGCAGGTCATAGGGGAGCAGACCGCAGGCAACGCGCGCCCCTTCCTCAACGGCATGCTCCAGGGGTCCTGCGAGGTCGTCGTCGCGGTCGGCGGCCCCGAGGTCTCCGTCGCGGCAGCGGCCGCCCCCAAGTACGGCAAGACGGGCTTCGTGCTGATCGGCGGCGGCCACTCCGGGGGCAACGTGTCCCTGCTCCACACCGGCGACGGTCTGCGGGGCGAGGTCGCGGGTGCCGTCGAGCGGGCGATCGACGCGAGGAGCTAGCGGAGCTGGCGGGACCACGCGGCGCGGGAATCACCGGCGGCGGTGCCCGAACTCGTGGTGAATCGTTGGTCCAATGGGTTGGCCGGAGCAGTACGGCTGCCTAACATCGATCACCGCAAGACTTTGTGCACCGTCGCACAATCTCCTCAGGAGGTTCCCCTTGCTCCGCCGCCGTCGCACCGCGCTAGTCCTCACCGCCGCGATCGCCGCCGCGGCCCCGCTCCTGACCGCCTGCGGAAGCGACGCGCATCCGGGCGCCGCGGCCGTCGTCGGCGGGCAGCGGATCACCGTGGCGCAGTTGGAGGGCCGGGTGAACGAGGTTCGGGCGGCGCAGCGGGCCGAGGTGACCGACCAGGCCCAGTACCAGCAGGTCCTCGCCTCCACCGGCAGCCTCACCCGCGACACCCTGCACAACATGGTCCTCGACCAGGTACTGCACCGCGCCGCGCGCGACCAGGGCGTCACGGTCACCCGCAAGGAGATCCAGCGGATGCACGCCGACCTGGAGAAGCAGGCGGGCGGAGCCAAGCAGCTCCGGTCGGCCTGGCTCCAGAAGTACGGCATCGCCCCGGAGCGGCTCGACGCCAACCTCGGTCTCCAGATCGAGGCGCAGAAGCTCGCCGCCAAGCTCGGCACCGACACCAGCCAGCCCGCGTTCTGGAACGCCCTCTCCAAGGCGTCCAAGGAACTCCACATCGACGTGAACCCCCGCTACGGCGCGTGGGACGTGGCCAAGAGCAGCCGGGTCGACGCCCGTACGCCCTGGCTGCGAGACGCCTCGGCGGCACAGAGCGCCTGAGCGCGGTACGCCCGGGGCGGGGCCGGTGACCTGCTGGTTTCCGGCCTCGCGCGGCGCGTCGGTCATACGATCACAGGACTCTTCCGCCCCTGTGGACAACCCGGCCCGTCCTTCCGCGTCCTGGGTTACGTTCGGATCGTGAACGCAAACAGCTCCGCCTCCGCCCCTGGCCGCATCGTCCTGCTCACCACCAGCCACCGCGTCGCCCCCGGCCTGCTCTCCTGGCCCGCCTGGCAGGCGCTGCGCTCCGCCGACGCCGTGCTGTGCGCGGACGGCGCGCATCCGCAGGTGCCGTATCTGCGCGAGGCCGGGATAGCGGTGACGGAGGCGTCGCCCACCGCCGAGGCACTGGTCGACGCCTGCGCGGGCGACCGCACGGTGGTCGTCGTCGCCACCGGTGAGGGAGAGCCCGCCCTCACCGACGGCCTCGCCCGGCTCGCCGGGTCCGGCCGGGTGCAGATGCCCGAACTGGAGTTGCTCCCCGCCTCCTACGACCTGCCCGGCGCCCGCCTCCTCGACCTCGTCCAGGTCATGGACCGCATCCGCGCCGAGTGCCCCTGGTCCTCCCGGCAGACCCACGAGGGCCTGGCCAAGTACGGAATAGAGGAGGCGTACGAACTCGTCGAGGCCATCGAGGCGGGTGACCGCGAGGAGCTGCGGGAGGAGCTGGGCGACGTGCTGCTCCAGGTCGTCTTCCACTCCCGCATCGCCGAGGAGGACGCGGACGCCCCCTTCTCCATCGACGACGTCGCCGGAGGCATCGTCGCCAAGCTGATCCACCGTCACCCGCATGTCTTCGGGGAGGAGGAGGCGGAGACCCCCGAGGACGTCAAGGCGCACTGGTTGCGCACCAAGGCCGAGGAGAAGCAGCGCAGCTCCGTCACCGAGGGCGTCCCCCTGGGCCAGCCCGGCCTCGCCCTCGCCGCCAAGCTGGCCTCCCGCGTCCGCACCGCCGGCCTGGACGTCCCGCTGCCCGAGGGCGACGGCATCGGGTACGAACTGCTGGAGCTCGCCGCCCGCGCCGAGCAGGCGGGCGTCGACCCGGAAGCGGCCCTGAGAGCGGCCGCCCGCACCTACCGGGACGCGATACGCACCGCCGAGGGCGTGTCCGCCCCGGACCACGGCACCGCGTAGCCCGGCCGGGCTACGCGGTGC
>NZ_MUNH01000232.1:0-10065 GCF_002154615.1 Streptomyces recifensis | reverse complement strand
GAGCCCCCGGCGCCGGGGGCCCGCCTGGCCGACGTCTCCGCCCATCCCGACCTGCCGTCCCTGTGCCTGGCCTCGGACGCGCTGCTCACCGACTTCTCGCCGCTGATGTTCGACTACGCCGGGCTCGACCGCCCGGTGGTGCTGCACACCGGGGACTGGGACACCTTCCGCACGGTCCGGGGCGCCTACCTCGACCTGCTGGCCTGCCCGCCCGGCCCGCTGGCCCGCACCGAGGAGGAGGTCGCGGACGTGTTCGCCTCCGGCCACTGGCGCGGGGTTCGCTCCGCCCGGCTGCGGGCCGCGTTCCGCGAGCGCTTCTGCCCGTACGACGACGGCGGCGCGGGCGAGCGCGTCGTCCGGCATGTGGTGCTGGGACGGCCGGCGGGGCTGCCCGAGGCGGTGCCGCCCGGTGCGCGCGGGGCGGTGCGGTCGGCGGCCAAGGCCGAGGTCAGGGCGCCGCTGCCGTCCGTGCCGCAACCTCCCGGCCCGCTCCCCGTCACCGAGGGCCGCTGAACACCGTTGGACCTTCCGGGAGCCTCCATGCCCCTCGGCACGACGCGGCCCACGCCGACCCGGCCGTCCACCTGGCGTCCCGCCGGGCGGCCGGGCCGCGTCCGCAAGACGACAGAAAGAACAGCATGCCCCGCTTCAGCATCATCGTCCCCTCCCACGGGGTCCCGGGCCGGCTGGCGCAGGCCCTGGACTCGGTCCTCGCCCAGTCCTTCGGCGACCTGGAACTGATCCCGGTCTGCGACTCCCCCGACGCCCCGGCCGCCGCGGTGGCCGCCGCACACGCCGAGCGCGACCGGCGGGTGCTCCCGGTGAACTCGCCGCCGTCGGCCGGACTGGGCGGGGCGCGCAACGCCGGGCTGCGGGCCGCGCGCGGCGGGTACGTGCTCTTCCTGGACGGCGACGACCTGCTGCTGCCCGGCGCGCTGGCCGCGCTGGACCAGCGGCTGACCGAGACGGCGGGCGTCGACGTGCTGCACGCCGAGTACGAGCGCGTGCCCTGGTGGGAGGGCGAGCCCGCCAACCCGGCCGCCCCCCTGCTGGCGAAGGCCCCCGCGGGAGCCTTCGCGCCCGGCGCGGCCCCCTGGCTCACCGGTGTCCAGTTCCCCGCGTGGAGCGCCTGCTACCGGCGCTCCTTCCTTGTCGAGCACGAACTCACCTTCCCGGAGGGGCACTTCACCGACCTCGGCTGGGGCGGCCTGGTCACCGTCGCCGCAGGCCGGATCGCGGTGCTGCGCCGGCCGGTCGTCCGGCACCGGGCCCGGCGCCAGGGCAGCAGGCTGAACGCGCCCGGACCGCACCAGCGCGACCTCCTGGACCAGGTGGACCGGGTGCTGCGCCGGGCGGCCGAGTCCGCGCTCCCGGTGGAGCGGACCAGAGCCCTCTTCGGGCAGCTCTTCCTCCAGGTCCTGAAGACCGCCTCCCGCCCCGAGCGGCTCACCGAGGGCCACCGGGCGTTCTTCCGCCGCGCCGGGCGGCTGTACCGCAGGCACCGCCCGGCCGGGTACCGGGTGCCCGGCGGGAGCCTCGGGGCGCAGCACCGGCTGCTGGCGGCGGGTGCGTACACCCCGTTCCGCGCGCTGCGCGGGGCCGGCCGGGTGGCCGCCGGGGTACTGCGCCGGCTGCCGAAGCCGCGCATGCTGCGCACCCGGCTGCGCTACGCCCGGGCCCTGCGCCGCCCGCTCGATCCCCACCTGGCCGTGTACTGCGCCTATTGGGGCCGGGGGTACGCCTGCAACCCGGCCGCGATCCACGCCAGGGCCCGCGAACTCGCCCCGCACATCCGCTCGGTGTTCCTGGTGGAGGCCGACCAGGCGCACACGGTCCCGGAGGACGTGGAGTACGCGGTGATCGGTTCCCCGCGGTACTGGGAGGTGCTGGCCCGCGCCACGTACCTGATCAACAACGCCAACTTCGCCGAGGGTGTCGTCAAGCGCCCCGGCAGCACGCATCTGCAGACCCAGCACGGCACCCCGCTGAAGAAGATGGGCGTGGACCAGTCGACGTACCCGGTGGTGGCCGCGCGGTCGGGCAGCTTCACCAAGCTGCTGGGCCGGGTGGACCGCTGGGACTTCAACCTGTCGTCCAACCGGCACTCCACGCAGATGTGGGAGCGCGCCTTCCCCGGCTCCTACGAGCAGTTGGAGTACGGCTATCCGCGCAACGACGTGTACGTGACGGCGACCGCCGACGACGTGACCCGCGTCCGCCGCGAACTGGGCATCCCCGAGGGCGCCACGGCGGTGCTGTACGCCCCCACCCACCGCGACCACGCGACCGGCTTCGAACCCGGCCTGGACCTGGCCGCGTTCTGCGAGGCGGCCGGGGACGACGTGGTGGTGCTGCTGCGCGCCCACTACTTCTACGACCAGGGCACGGCCCGGAGTTCGGACCGGATCATCGACGTCACCGCGCACCGCTCGGCCGAGGACGTGTGCCTGGCGGCGGACGCGCTCGTCACGGACTACTCCTCGATCATGTTCGACTACGCCAACCTGGACCGCCCGATCGTGGTGTTCGCGGACGACTGGGAGGTCTACCGCGAGACGCGGGGCGTGTACTTCGACCTGATGGCCGAGGCGCCGGGCCCGGTGGCCCGTACTCCCGAGGAGCTGGCGCGGATCTTCCGCGAGGGCGAGTACCGGGGCGAGGAGTCCTCCGCGCGCCGGGCCGTCTTCCGGGAGCGGTTCTGCGAGTTCGACGACGGGCGCGCGGCCGAGCGGGTCGTGCGCCGGGTGCTGCTCGGTGAGCCGCCGGAGGCGCTGCCGCCGGTGGTGCCGCTCGCCGAGCGCGTGCCCGCCCCCGCCGCCGCGTCCCTCGTGAGGAGCTGATCCGCCGTGCCCCGCTTCAGTGTCATCGTCCCCTGCTTCAAGGTGCAGGGCTTCCTGCGCGAGTGCCTGGACTCGGTTCTCGGGCAGTCCTTCGAGGATCTGGAGGTGATCGCCGTGGACGACCGCTCACCGGACGGCTGCGGCGCGATCCTCGACGAGTACGCCGGGCGCGATTCCCGGGTGAAGGTGCTGCACCTGCCGGAGAACGTCGGCCTCGGGCGGGCCCGCAACGCCGGGATGCCGCACGCCACCGGCGACTACCTGCTGTTCCTCGACAGCGACGACACCCTGACCCCGGGCGCTCTCGCCGCCGTCGCCGGCCGCCTCGCGGAGACCGAGGACCCGGACGTGCTGGTCTTCGACTACGCCCGCACCTACTGGTGGGGCGGCACCCGGCGCAACGTGCTCGCGCACGTGCTCGCGGCCGAGGACGGTACCTTCACGGCGGCCGAGCGGCCGGAGATCCTCGACCTGCTGATGGTGGTGTGGAACAAGGTCTACCGCCGCGACTTCGTGACGGCGGGCGGCTTCGCGTTCCCGCCGGGCTACTACGAGGACACCCCCTGGACCTTCCCGGTCATGCTGAGCGCCGGCCGCATCGCCACGCTCGACCAGATCTGTCTGCACTACCGCCAGCGCAGGCAGGGCAACATCCTCTCCACCACCAGCCGCAAGCACTTCGACGTGCACGACCAGTACGAGCGGGTGTTCGCGTTCGTCGAGTCGCGCCCGGAGCTGTCGCGGTGGCGGCCCTACCTCCACCGCAAGATGGGCGAGCACTGCCTGGACATCCTGGCCAAGCCGGACCGGCTGCCGCCGGGTGACAGGGCCGAGTTCTTCCGGCGCACGGCACAGATGTTCCGCGCCCACCGGCCGGAGGGCACCCGTGCCGAGGGCGAGACCCGCCTGCTGGAGGGCGGTTACGGGTCGTACGTCCTGCGGCGCCGGGCCGCGCAGGCGGGCCGGGAGGCCGGACGGCGCGCGGCACGGCTGCGGACGGCGGCCGGGACACGGGCCCGGCGCGGCTGGTCGGCGGTGCAGTCGCGCCGCCCGCTCGACCCGGACCTGGTGGTGTACTCGGCGTCCTCGCACCGGGGCATGCTCGGCGACCCGGCGGCGGTGTACCGGGCAGCCCGGGTGATCGCTCCCCGGCTGCGGGGGGTGTGGGTGGTGCGGGACGAGGAGACCGCGGCGACCCTGCCCCCGGACACCGAGTACGTGCTGCTGGGCTCGCGGCGCTATCTGGAGGTCACCGCGCGGGCGGCGTTCTTCGTCAACGACGTCAACTGGCCCGGCGCGCTGGTCAAGCGGCCCGGTGCCACGCACATCCAGACCCACCAGGGCACGCCGCTGAAGTACCTGGGCGCCGATCTGCTGGACCGGCCCGGCGCCCGGCTCGGTTTCGACGTGCCCCGGATGCTGCGCCGGGCGGACCGCTGGGACTACGGCCTGGTCGCCAACCGGCACGCGGAGCTGGTGTGGGAGCGCGCCTTCCCCTGCCACTTCACCTCGGTCCGCACCGGCAGCCCGCGCAACGACGTCCTGGTGGGCGCGGGCGCCTCGCGGGGCCGGGAGTTCCGCCGCAGGCACGGCATCCCCGAGGACCACACGGTGGTGCTGTACGCCCCGACCCGGCGCGATCACGTCCGGGGCGGCCACGCGGACCGGCTCGACCTGGCGGCGTTCGCGGCGGGCCTGGGTGAGGGACACACGCTGGTGGTGCGGCTGCATCCGTCGCTGGCGAACGGCCCGGCGCGCGGGGCGGGCCTGGCGGAGCTGGCCCGGCGCGGGATGGTGGTCGACGCGACGGACGAGCCGGACGCGGCGGAGGTGATGCTGGCCTCGGACGCGCTGGTCACGGACTACTCGTCGATCATGTTCGACTACGCGGTCCTGGACCGCCCGATCGTGGTCCACGCCGACGACTGGGACACGTTCCGGGCGAGCCGGGGCGCCTATCTGGACATCACCGCCCGCCCGCCGGGCCGTGTGACGTACACCCAGCGGGAGTTGGCCCGGCTGTTCGAGTCAGGGGCGTGGCGGGACGGGGAGTCGGCGGCGCTGCGGGCCGACTTCCGCGCGCGGTTCTGCGAGTTCGAGGACGGCCGGGCCGCCGAGCGGGTGGTGCGCACCCTGCTGCTCGGCGAGGCGATGCCCGCCACCGGTGCGGCGCGCATCCCCGGCCCGGCCGTGGGAGCCGATCAGCTCACCCGGTCCTCGTGAAACGCGAGGTCACTCGACGACGAGGGTGACCTCGACGTTGCCGCGGGTGGCGTTGGAGTACGGGCAGACCTGGTGGGCGGTCTCGACCAGCTTGCGGCCGGTCTCCTCGTCCACGGAGTCGGGCAACTCGACGCGGAGCGTCACCTTGAGGCCGAAGCCCTCGCCCTCCTTGCCGATGCCGACCTCGGCGGTGACGGCGGCGTCGGAGACGTCCACCTTGGCCTGGCGGCCGACCAGGCCGAGGGCGCTGCCGAAGCAGGCGGCGTAGCCGGCGGCGAAGAGCTGCTCGGGGTTGCTGCCCTGGCCGTCGCCGCCCAGCTCGACCGGCATGGCGAGCGGCAGGTCGATGCGGCCGTCGGAGGAGACGGCGCGGCCCTCGCGGCCGTGGGTGGCGGTGGCGACGGCGGTGTAGAGCGCGTCCATGGGGAGACCGGTCCTCTCGGTGATGTCGGTGGCGGCGGGCCGGGGTGGGCCGCCGCCCTCGGCATTGAGTAGAGCACACAATTAAATTGTGCACAACCAAGCCGTCGCCGTCCCGCTATCCTGGGTGCCATGAGCGTCTCGCCCACCCCGTCGGCCGGCCCCGCCACCGACGCCGCCGACCCGGACTGGCTCCGCCTGGACCGGCAGATCTGCTTCTCCCTGAACGCCGCCTCCCGCGCCTTCAACGGCGTCTACCGGGTGCTGCTCAAGGACCTCGGGCTCACCTACCCGCAGTACCTGGTGATGCTGGTGCTCTGGGAGCGCGGCGCGCTGCCGGTCAAGCAGCTCGGCGAGCATCTGCGGCTCGACTCCGGCACCCTGTCCCCGCTGCTCAAGCGGCTGGAGGGCGCCGGCCTGGTGCGCCGGGAGCGCAGCGCGAGCGACGAGCGCTCGGTAAGGGTGACGCTCACCGGCGAGGGCACGGCCCTGCGTGAGCGGGCGCTGGAGGTGCCCCGCCGCATCGCCGCGGCGACCGGGGCGGACCCGGCCGAGATCGGCGAGCTGCGCGACCGCCTCGACCGGCTCACCGGCGCGCTGGACGCCGCGGTGCGGGAACTGGAGCAAGGCCCGGCAGCGCCCCGAGGGTGACCCGGCGGACGTAGAGCCGTACGCTCGCGTCGCCGTCGGCCGCCTCCTCGGCGGGCATGAACTCCTGGGCGAGTACGGCCATCTTGGCCCGCTCGGCGGGGCCGCTCGGGCTCCAGCGGCCGGCCAGCAGGTCCCGGTCGGCCACCACCCACACCCGGTCGAGCCCGGACAGCCGCCGCCGCAGTTCGGCCGCGTCGGCCTCCCTGCCGTACAGCGTCCCGGACTCGGGGCCCGGCTCGTCGAGGGCGACGTCGCGGACACCCGCGAAGGCGCGGGGATAGGCGAGGGCGGCGTTGCGGGCCTGGGTGGGCAGGAACAGCACCGGCTGACCGGGTTCCACCTCCCGCGCGGCGACCCGCGCCACGGCGGCCAGGTCGTCCGGGCGGTGGGCCGGGTCGCGGTCGTCGCTCATCAGCGGCAGCTGGAGGCACAGCGCGAGGACGGCCAGCGCGGCCCCGGTCAGGGCCAGCACCGGGGGCCGGGGCACCCGTAGCCGCAGCCGGGCGGCGAGCCGGGCCAGCCGGTCGGCGCCGGCGGCGACCAGCAGGGGCGCGCCGGAGAGGGCGTAGAGGACGTACCGGTCGACGTAGAGCGGGGAGAGCCGCGAGACCAGCATGAGGACGGCGGGCGGCACCAGCGCGAGCGGCAGGCCGACCCGTGCGCAGGTCAGCCGCCCCGGTGGTCCGGCGAGTCCGGCCAGGCCCAGCAGGGCGAGGACCAGGCAGGTCCAGTACACGCCCTCGCCCGGTCCGAGGAACCAGCGCAGCAGGCTCCCGGCGGTGACCCAGGTCGGCGGGCGCACCCAGGCCAGTTGGGCGGACTGGGCGTGCGAGACCAGGATCATCGGCAGGAGGGCGAGCACCACGAGCCCGGCCGCGCTCCCCCAGCCCCGCCACATCCGCGCGCCGACGCGGGCGAGCCCGAGGGACGCCGCGTGGGCGAGGAGCAGCAGCACGGCGAACTCGTGCAGCCAGCAGGTGACCGCGAGGACCGTGCCGTAGGCCCTCCAGGCGCCGGTGCGCACCCCGCGGACGAAGAGCAGGGTCGCGCCGGTGGCGGCCGCGGCGACGAGCGCGTACGAGCGGCCCTCCTGGGCGTAGTGGCCGGCCATCGGAGAGACGGCGTACAGCAGTCCGGCCCACAGGCCGACGCGCGGTCCGGCGAGCCGGACGCCCAGTTCGCCGACGAGGGCGGCGGTGACGGCCGCCGCGGCCACCGAGGGCAGCCGGAGCACCACCTCGTCCGGGTGAACCGCGAGCACGGCGTGCATCAGCAGGTAGTACAGGCCGTGCACCGCGTCGACGCCGTGCAGCAAGTGCCAGATCTGCGGCACCGACCGGCGGGCCACCTGGAAGGTCACAGCCTCGTCGCGCCATATCCCGCCCCGGTCCACCCCCCACAGCCCGAGCCCGAGCATCACCAGTGCGGGCAGGCACACGGGCGCGCCCCACCGGACGTGCCACGGCACCCGGCCGGTCCGCGCCGCGCCCGCGCCGCCCGGCCCGACCGCCGTTCTTCCAGCCGCTCGGGGCGGCTGCGTTTCCACCAGAGGCCCGACGTCCACCACGGCCCGATCTTTTGCGATGAGACAGTCTTTTCCGATCATTGACGGCGTATCGGCAGAGATACACCATCCGCGCGGATTAGGCTCCCACGCGATGAACCGTCTCCGTGTCACCTCCGGTCGGGTCCTCGCCCTCGTCGCCGGCTGGCTCGCCACCCGCGCGCTGATGCTGGGGCTCCTCGTCCTCGGCTCGGCGCACGTGCTGGGCGGCGGCTCGGTGTCGCGCGAGGTGTGGCGGCTGTACTTCCACTGGTACGGCGTCCTGTCGCACGGCACCTTCCCCACACACGACACGTTGTGGCAGTACCCGCCCGGCGCGGGGCTGGTGCTGCTGGCGCCGGGGCTGCTGCCGGGGCTGTCGTACTTCGAGGCGTTCGTGCTGCTGACGCTGGTGGCGGACGCGGCCGTCACGGTGGCGCTGGCCGTCGCCGGGCGGCGCACCGGACGCAGTCTGCGCGGCGCCGCGCTCTGGGTGGGCGGGCTCCCCCTGCTGCTGCACATGCCGCTGGCACGCTACGACGTCCAGGTCACCGCACTCGGTGTGGCCGCCCTCCTGGCGCTCGGCCGGTCGCCGCGCGCGGCCGGGGTGTTCGGCGCGCTCGGCGCGGTGGTGAAGGTCTGGCCCGCGCTGGTGCTGCTCGGCGTGTCACGCGGACGGGCGACACGCTCGGCGTGGTCGTGGGCGACGGCGGCCGGCTGCGCCTCCCTCGCGGTGCTGGCGCTGCTGTTCGCCAACCCCTTCGCCTTCCTGCGCGAACAGGGGGACCGGGGAATCCAGTTGGAGTCGCTCGGCGGCACCGCGCTCAACCTCGCCCGGCACGCGGGCTGGTCCGGCACGGTGCGCTACCAGTACGGCTCGATGGAGCTGGTCGGCCCGCACGTGCACACGGTCGCCACCGTCTCCCTGGCGCTGACGGCGGCCGCCTTCGCACTGCTGGTGGTGTGGCGGCTGCGGGCCCGGCACTTCTCCCCGGCGACCCCGTACGACGCGGCGCTCACGGCGGTGCTGCTGTTCACCGTCACCAGCCGGGTCATCAGCCCGCAGTACCTGATCTGGCTGCTGGGCCTGGCCGCCGTCTGCCTGACCTCGCGGCACACCCGCCAGCGCCCGGTGGCCGTGCTGATCCTCGTCGCCACCGGGGTGAGCACCCTGGTCTTCCCGATGAGCTACGGCGCGGTCATCCACGGCACGTGGCCGGGCTGCCTGCTCATCCTGGCCCGCAACGTAGTGCTGCTGGCCGCCGCCGTGCTGTCCTTCGTCCGGCTGTGGCAGTCCACCCGGCCCCCGGCCAACGTGCCCGCGAGCCGGGCCCTGCCGGAGCCCGGCCGGGTCCGCGCCCGTGCCCTGACCGGCTCCTGACGGCCCGGCAGCGACCATGGACCCCATGCCCGAAGCCTCCCGGGTCGCCGTCGTGGTCATCGGCTACGACGACGCCGCCCATGTCACCGACGCCGTGCGCTCCGCGCTGGACCAGGGCCGGGCGGTGGGCGAGGTCATCGCGGTGGACGACCGCTCCACCGACGGCAGCGCCGAGATCCTGGACGGGCTCGCGGCCGGTGAGCCCCGGCTGCGGGTGATCCGGCACGCCGTCAACAGCGGCGGCTGCGGCACCCCGCGCAACACCGGCACCGACGCGGTGACCCTGCCGTACGTGATGTTCCTGGACAGCGACGATCTGCTGCCGCCCGGCGCGGTGGACGCGCTGCTGCGGGCGGCGGCGGAGACAGGGGCCGAGGTGGCGGCCGGGCTGTGCGTCCGCCGGGAACTGCCCTCGGGCCGCGAACATCCCTGGCAGTCCGGCCTGTTCGCGGAGGCGGCGCTGATCGGGCACCCCGCCGACCGCCCGCACCTCGTCCACGACACCCTGTGCGTCAACAAGCTGTACCGCACCGACTTCCTCCGGGTGAACGGCATCCGCTTCCCCGAGGGCCGCTACCTCTACGAGGACTTCGTCTTCACCGCCCGCGTCCTCGCCGCCGCCCCCCGCATCGCCCTCGTTCCGGATCTCGTGTACGTCTGGCACGTCCGCCGGGCCGCCGAACAGCTCTCGCTCTCCCTGAACCGGGAGCACATCGGCAACTGGCACGCCCGCACCCGCGCCTGCGCCGAGGCGTACGAGATCCTGCGGGGCGCCGGGGAGACGGAACTGGCGCGGGCGGCGCGGGCCAAGTTCCTCGACCACGAACTGCGCATGTATTTGCGCGAACTGAGCCTGCGAGACCTGGAGTACCGGCACGCCTGGTGGGCGCACACCCGCGCGTACCTCGCCGGGTACGACGCCGAGGACTGGGCGCGCGACCCCGCCGCACCCGGCACCCTGCTGGGCCGGTTCGTGCTGGAGTCCGCCGAGCCGCGCGACCTGCCCC
>NZ_MUNH01000231.1:0-4596 GCF_002154615.1 Streptomyces recifensis | reverse complement strand
CGGCCCTCGCCGGTCTCGGCACCCTGGCCGTGATCGCCGCCGCCGTGCAGCCCGCCGGCGCCGCACCCCGGACGGACAGATCCGAGGGCCCCGTCGCCCGAGCCTTCAGCAGCGCCGCGGCCGAGTACGGCGTCCCGCGCGACCTCCTGATCGCCCTCGGCTACAGCGAGACCCACCTCGACGGCCACCACGGCCTGCCCAGCCAGGCCGGCGGCTACGGCGTGATGCACCTGGTCAGCAACGCGGCCCAGCACACCCTGGAGCTGGCCTCCCGGCTCACCGGCGACACCGCCCGCGACCTGCGTACCGACACCGCCGCCAACATCCGGGGCGGCGCCGCCGTCCTGCGCTCCTACGCCGACCACGCCGGCCTGAGCACGGCCGAGCGCCGCGACACCGACACCTGGTACCCGCTCCTCGCCCGGTACGGGGGCGCCACCGACCCCGCCACCGCCCGGCTCTACGCCGACACCGTCTACACCTTCCTCGCCCAGGGTGTCACCGCCCGCGCCGAGGGCGGCGAGAAGCTGATCCTCCCCGCCCGCGAGGTCGCCCCCGAGCGCGGCAGCCTCGCCCCGGCCGCGCAGAGCCCCGACTACCCCTCCGCCCTCTGGGTCCCGGCCAACCCGGCCAACTACGCCGTCGGCCGCACGGCGGCGATCAGCAAGGTCGTCATCCATGTCACCGAGGGCTCGTACGCCGGGACCATCAGTTGGTTCCAGAACCCGTCGGCGCAGGTCAGCGCGCACTACGTGGTGCGTTCCTCCGACGGTCAGATCACCCAGATGGTGCGCGAGAAGGACACCGCCTGGCACGCCCGTTCCGGGAACGCCAGCGGTATCGGCATCGAGCACGAGGGGTACATCGACAACCCGAGCTGGTTCACCGACGCGATGTACCGCTCCTCCGCCGCGCTGACCGCCTCGATCTGCGCCCGCTACGGCATCCCCAAGGACCGCGCGCACATCGTCGGCCACTCCGAGGTGCCCGGCAACGACCACACCGACCCCGGTCCGAACTGGAACTGGACCTACTACATGCAGCTGGTCGGCGGCAGCACCGGCGGCGGCGAGGTCCAGCTCAGCTTCCCGTCGTACGACACCCTGCGCTCCGGCTCCACCGGCGCCCAGGTCTCTGCCGCGCAGTCGCTGCTCAACGCGCAGGGCTTCGACGCGGGCACCGTCGACGGCAGCTTCGGCACGAAGACCGGCTCGGCCGTGACCGCCTTCCAGAAGGCCCGCGGCCTGGACGCCGACGGGGTGGTCGGCGCCCGTACCTGGACCGCGCTGCTCTCGGCCGGCACCACACCCGCGCTCAGCCAGGGCAGCACCGGCGCCGCCGTCCAGCGCCTCCAGCGGGCCCTGACCGCCGCGCTCGGGCGGACGGTCACGGCGGACGGCGACTTCGGTTCGGGCACCCAGCAGGCAGTACGGGACTACCAGACCAGCCGCTCGCTGGGCGTCGACGGCCAGGTCGGACCGGCCACCTGGGGCGCGCTGCAGGCCGGACGCTAATAGCCTGGGAAGAGTCGTGCGGGGGGAGCCGCCCGTACCTTCCGATCCAGGTGGGGGGCCTTCGGAGCATCGCCCATGACCACTACGCGCACCGACCGACCCGACCGTGCAACGGACCGTCCCGCCCTCGGTTCCGCCGCCGACTGGGGACTGCTGCTCATCAGACTCACCTTCGGTCTGCTGATGGCGGGCCACGGAGCGCAGAAACTGTTCGGACTCTTCGGCGGCCAGGGGCTCACCGCCACCGGGAAGGGGTTCGAGAGTCTCGGCTACCGGCCGGGGAAGGTCTTCGCCACGATCGGCGGGCTGTCCGAGCTGCTCGGCGGCCTCGGCCTGGCCGTCGGGCTGCTGACGCCGCTGGCCGCCGCCGCGCTGATCGGCGTCATGATCAACGCGATGGCGCTGGTCACCGGCCGCGGCGGGCTGTGGGAGACGGACGGCGGGGTGGAGTACAACGTCTGCATCAGCGTCGTCGCCCTGGGCATCGCCGCGATCGGCCCCGGCCGGCTGGCCCTCGACCGGTTCTTCCCGTGGGGCCGGGGCGGCTGGTGGCCGGCCGCCGTGGCCCTCGGGCTGGGCGGCATCGGGGCGGCCGTCACGCTCAGCCTGTAGGCGGGGCACCCGGGTCTCCGCCGCACGTGACGGTCACGTGCGGCGGCTCGTCGCGTCCGGCCTAGCCGACGATCGCCACCGGCGCGTCCCACGCGCTGCGGTCCACCGTGATCGTGTAACCGCCGCGCGACTCCTTGCTGTTCACCATGTACTGGTGGGCGCGGCTGTGGTCGGTGAAGGCCTTCGGGTCCCAGGGCCAGTCGGCCGTGGTGGTGTTCTGCTGGTCCCACAGGGCGTACCAGAGGTTGCCCGGCAGGTCGGTCCTGTCGGTCGCCGTCGCCACGGCCTTCGCGCTGGAGCTGGTGAAGCCGTAGTAGCCCGCCCGGTAGACCTTGCCGCGCAGCGTCCTGGTGAAGGAACGGACGTAGGACAGCACGGCGTTGTTGCACGCCTTGTCCGTGGTGTCGTACGGCTCCATGTCGAGGTAGATCGCGCTGCCCGGCTTCATGCCGAGCGCCGACGCCTTGGCCACCGCGTCCCTGGCGTCCGTGGCGCCGAGGGACGTCGCGTCGGCGGTGGTCATCTTCTCCGGGTTGGCGCTCTTCTGGCAGGGTGGCTGGGCGCCGACGTAGAGCGGGACCAGCTTCCAGCCCTGGGAGTTGACCGTCTTCACCCAGGACGCGGTGAGGTTCGGCTGGGCGCAGCCGCGGTTCCTACCGCCTATGTAGACGGCGGCGGCGCCGTAGAAGCCGGTCTTCCACGCCTTCATCGCGGCCGCGGACGGCGCGGTGCAGGTGTCGAAGGCGCGGCCGGTGAAGGTCTTCTGCGCGGGCCAGGCGGTGGCCGCGCTGGACGCCTGCGCCGCGACGCCGGCTCCGGCGACGACCGCGGCACCGGCGGTGGCCCAGGCGATGTAACGACTCTTCTTGGACAGCCGATGGCTGGACATCCCCACCCCAGATGCTCATGCCCCACGGCGCGGACGGCGCGGCGCGGGGCGAACGACGTGACTTCCGGTACCGCGGCCGTCCGGTTCCGCGGCGGCGGGCGTACGAAGTGACAGCACTCTAATGCAAGGGGTGCGTACGGGGGTTGTGTGCCCGGTGTGCCGACCCCCCGCCGGCGGGGCCGGGAAACGGGGTGATCACATTCCTTTGGCCGCGCGGGCTTGGGGCGGTCGCGTTCTGGGCACCGTCCTCCTACCGGTGTTCGGTGTCGGTTGGGAGGAGGGTGACGTGGAGCGTCAGATTCGCGTGCGGGTCAGTCGTCGGCCAGCGGCTCCGCGGGGCCAGGAGATCGACCGCAGGACGCCGTCGGGGCGTGTCCTGCCCTACTGAGACCAGGTCTGCCGTAGCGATCAAGAGGGCTTCAGGCGGCCAGCGGGGTCAGGACCAGCGGGGCGATCCGTCCCTCCATCATGTCGCCCAGGCCCTGCACGGCGCAGATGTCGGGGCGTTCCGCGATGTGCGCCGGGATGCCGATGGCCTCCTGGAGCATCCTGTCCAGGCCCGGCAGCAGCGCGGTGCCGCCGACCATCATGATGCCCCGGTCCACCAGGTCGGCCACCAGGTCGGGCGGGCAGTCCCGCAGCACCTTGCCGATGCCGTCGAGGACGGCCAGCAGCGGGGTGTGGATCGCGTCGCGCATCGCGGCCGTGTCCACCCGTACGCTGCGGGCGAGGCCCGTGGCGACGTCCCGGCCGTGGATCTCGGTGGACACCGGGCCCTGCGAGGTCAGGCCGTTGTCCGAGAGGGCGATCTGGAGCGGGCGCACCGACTGGCTGGGCAGCATCAACTCGTGCTCGTGCCGCAGGTGTTGCACGATCGCCCGGTCCACCGCCTCACCCCCCACCGGGATGCGCTCGGCGGTGACGATCGAGCCCAGCGACAGCACCGCGACCTGGGTGGCCGCCGCCCCGCACACCATGATCATGGAGGCCTCGGGGCGTTCCACCGGGAGCCCGCAGCCGACGGCCGCCGCGATCAGGGTGTCCACCAGCTCCACCCGGCGCGCGCCGAGCCCCACCAGCGTCTCGATCGTCGCCCGTCGGGCCAGCGGGTCGGCCTCGTGCGGGGTGCAGGCCGCCGCGCGGAGCCGGGGCTTGCGGCGCAGGGCGCGGCGCATCCGGTCGCCGATCAGGTGCCGCAGCATCCGCTGCGCCATCTCGATGTCGACCACCGTGCCACCGGACACCGGCCGCACCACCCGGATGTACTGCGGGGTGCGCCCGGTCATCTGCTCCGCGAAGTCTCCGACCGCGATGAGAGCGCCGGTACGGGTGTTCACGGCGGCCACCGAGGGCTGGTCGACGACGAGTCCGGCGCCCTTCACATAGACACGGGTGCGGGCCGCGCCCAGGTCGACGGCGAAGTGGCAGCGGCTCAACTGCTCCAGGCTGACGGTCACGGCAGTTCCTCCCGAGTGCGCTGACCATGGGCGGGCCGCCGGGTTCGACGGGCCTCACTGGAGATCCTGCGCGGGCACCGACGCGGGTGCCTTCTGGAGGGGGCCGGGCGGGGCACCGCTGAAT
>NZ_MUNH01000230.1:0-11262 GCF_002154615.1 Streptomyces recifensis | reverse complement strand
TCGCGGGTCTCGAGGCCCGCGAACATCTCCGTCTCGTCCTTGTGCACGGTGATCGCGCGGTACGACTCGGGCAGCGGGATGGCGGCGAAGTCGGCGGACGTGGCGTCCGACTGGATCGCGGCGAGGATGTCCTTCACGGTCACGGTATTGCCTCCGGCGGTGAGCGCCCTTGAGGGAGGGGCGCTGGGGTTTCGTCGGTGCGGGAAGTGCGCTCGGGGGTGCGAGGGGTGTGCCGTCGGTTGGCGGCGGGTGCTTCGGCGGCGCTTTGTGGCGCGGGAGGTTGCCTGTGACGCAGGCGTCCGGACGCGCGAGCCGGGTGGCTTGCGGGGACAGCCGACGCGCGGGATTTCGCTACGCGCCGGCCGTCCGGACACTCTCAACGTATGACACCGCGTGTCAGGCGGCAAGGCACTGAGTGCCAGAACTTCCTCTCACATGAAATCTTTACGCAACAAATGAGCGATGATCGATCGAACGGGCTCGGGAGGACGCCGGAAAACGGGCCCGGACATGGCAAAACGGCCACCCCGAGGGGTGGCCGTCGTCACAGCGGGAAAGGCGGGCTCAGCGCTCCTTGAGCGCCTGCTCGATGGTCCGCATGACCTCGTCCAGCGGAGCGTCGGTGCGGGCGACCGTCACCAGCACCTCGCCCTGCGCGGAGACCGTGGCCGGAGCGGCCGTGGCGGCCGTGCTCCGGCCGGCGCCGATACCGGTGCCGAAGGTCCGGCGCACGATGGCGAAGGCGTGGTCGAGCTGCGCCTCCACGTCGCCCTGGCCGTCCGCCCGCAGCCAGCGCCGCAGCACATGGTTGTGGGCGGTGACCACGGCGGACGCGGCGACCTCGGCCAGCAGCGGATCGTCGTTGGCGTCGTCGGCGTGTGCCCGCTCGTCGAAGTGGCCCAGCAGATAGCGGGTGAACAGCCGCTCGTAGCGGGCCACCGAGGCGATCTCCGCCTCGCGCAGCGTCGGCACCTCGCGGGTCAGCCGGTAGCGGGCCACCGAGATCTCCGGCTGGGCCGCGTACATCCGCATGACCTCCTTGATCCCGCGGCACACGGTGTCGAGCGGGTGCTCGTGCGCCGGAGCCGCGTTGAGCACCGCCTCGGCCCGGATCAGGGTGTCGTCGTGGTCGGGGAAGATCGCCTCTTCCTTGGAGCGGAAGTGGCGGAAGAAGGTGCGCCGGGCCACCCCGGCCGCCGCCGCGATCTCGTCCACCGTGGTCGCCTCGTACCCCTTGGACGCGAAGAGCTCCATCGCGGCCGCCGCCAGTTCCCGGCGCATCTTCAGCCGCTGGGCGGCGGCGCGGCCGCCCGCGGCGCTCTCCGGGGCGTCGGAGGCGGCGGATGTACGTGAGGACCTGACGGGCTGGGACATGACCCGAACGTACTGCATGGACGCCGCGCCGTGCGCGGGTGCCGGGAGGCCCCCGTCCCCGGAGCGGGCGGGGGCCCGGCCGGGCGGGGTGAGGCCGCCCGGCTCGAGCAGCCCGCCCCACTCCGGGCCGTCCCGGAGGCCGCCGCCGTCAGCGGCGGGCATACTCGCGGAAGCCCCGGCCGGTCTTGCGGCCCAGGCAGCCCGCCGCCACCAGGTGCTCCAGCAGCGGCGCCGGGGCGAGACCCGGGTCGCGGAACTCGCGGTGCAGCACCTTCTCGATGGCCAGCGAGACATCGAGACCGACCACGTCCAGCAGTTCGAACGGGCCCATCGGGTAGCCGCCGCCCAGCCGCATCGCCGCGTCGATGTCGTCCAGGGTCGCGTAGTGCTCCTCGACCATCTTGATCGCGTTGTTCAGGTACGGGAACAGCAGCGCGTTCACGATGAAGCCGGCGCGGTCGCCGCAGTCCACCGGGTGCTTGCCCAGCTTGGCGCAGACCTCGCGGACGGTGGCGTGGGTGTCGTCGGCGGTGAGGACGGTACGCACCACCTCCACCAGCTTCATCGCCGGGGCCGGGTTGAAGAAGTGCATGCCGATCACGTCCTGCGGGCGCGAGGTGGCGCGGGCGCAGGCGACGACGGGCAGCGAGGAGGTGGTGGTGGCCAGGACCGCGCCCGGCTTGCAGACCTTGTCCAGCGCCTGGAAGAGCTGCCGCTTGACGTCCAGGTCCTCCGCGACCGCCTCCACAGCCAGGTCGACGTCCGCGAACGCCTCGTAGCCGCCCGCCGGGGTGATCCGCTCCAGCATCCCGGCCGCCGACTCGGCGGTCAGGCGGCCCTTGGCGACCGAGCGGTCCAGCGACTTGCCGACGCGGGCCTTGGCGGCCTGTGCCTTCTCCTCGCTGCGGGCGGCCAGGATCACCTCGAAACCGGCCTTGGCGAACACCTCCGCGATGCCCGACGCCATCGTGCCGGACCCGGCCACGCCCACCGAGCGCACCGTGCGGCCCGTCGCCGCGGCGCTGCCGGGCGCCGGGGTGAGGGCGTCCGGGACGGTCTCGGCGCTGCCCGGAGCCGCGTAGGTGTAGAAGCCGCGGCCCGCCTTGCGGCCGGTCAGGCCCGCCTGGCTGAGCTGCTTCAGGATCGGCGCCGGGGCGTGCAGCCGGTCGCGGGACTCGGCGTACATCGCCTCCAGGACCCGTCGGGCGGTGTCCACGCCGATCAGGTCCAGCAGGGCGAGCGGGCCCATCGGCAGACCGCAGCCCAGCCGCATCGCGGCGTCGATGTCCTCGCGGGAGGCGTAGCGCGCCTCGTACATCGCGGCGGCCTGGTTCAGATAGCCGAACAGCAGGCCGTCCGCGACGAATCCGGGGCGGTCACCCACCGCGACCGGCTCCTTGCCCAGCTCGACCGCCAGGTCGGTGACGGCGGTGACCGCCTGCGGTGCGGTCAGCACCGAGGAGACGACCTCCACCAGCTTCATCGCCTGCACCGGGTTGAAGAAGTGCAGGCCGAGGACGCGCTCGGGGCGCTCCGAGCCGGCGGCGAGCCGGGTGACGGAGAGTGCGTTGGTGCCGGTGGCCAGGATGGCCTCCGGCCGCACCACGCGGTCCAGTTCGGCGAGGACCTGCTGCTTGATCTCGTACGACTCCGGGGCCACCTCGATCACGAGGTCGGCGTCGGCGGCCGCGGCGAGGTCGGTGGAGGTGGTGACCCGGTCCAGCAGGGCGGCGCGCTCCGGCTCGGTGAGCCGGCCGCGCTCGACGGCGCGGGCGGTGGAGCGCTCCAGCGCCTGGACGCAGGTGGCGGCCTGGTCCGCGTCGATGTCGATGCCGACCACGGTGCGGCCGGCCCGCGCCAGGACCTCGGTGAGACCGGTGCCCATGGTGCCGAGGCCGACCACGGCGATCGTGCGCAGCGGGGAGGGAGGGGTGTGGGACAGGGGAGTGGCCATCGCGGAACTCCAGGAAGAGTGGTGACGACGAGGAACGCGCGGCACGCGTGAGGACGCGTGCCGAAGCGCGGGGATGCGGGTGTTGCCGGGCTGCGAAGCGCACACGCCCGGTGCCGTCGTGCCGGGCGCGCACACGCCCATGACGGTCCAACTTGCCGACCGGCCCTGTCCCGGAGCCGGGTCGTGCTCTCGACGGTTGCGTCACCAGACCGTCGCCAGCCGAAGCGCGAGTGGGTAACTCGCTCGTCTGAGCTTAACCAGTGAGTAACGAGCGCGCCAGTGGCGGGCGCCAACTCGGCTTTGTGATGTACCTCCCTTCACCGTCATCACGCGCCTACGCTGGGTGCGTGGACGAAGGGTTGCGAGTTCTCACCGAACGCCTACGGCGTGAGTCGCGGGGCGGAGTCGCCTACGAGAGGCTGGTGGGCACCGGGGATCAGGACGAGCTGGCCGGTGTCCTCACCGCGCCCGGACAGCCTTTGTGGGCCCGCGAGTTGGCCGCCTACCGGCTCGGAGTCGCCGGGGACCGGCGGGCTTTCGAGTCCCTGGTGCTGCTCCTCAACCACCGCGATCCGCCCCGGTGCGCCGCCGCCGCCGACGCGCTGGCCGTGCTCGGGGACCCGCGTACCGCGCGGGCGGCGGCCGCGCTCGCCACCAACGAACTCCGTGTCGCCTATGCCCTGCAACCGGTGCGCCTGCTCGTCCGGTTGCGGGCCCCGGAGTCGGTCCCCGCGCTCATCACCACCCTCGAACGCCGTCTTCGCCCCCACGACCCCTACCGCCGGGTCGCCCTCGCCTGCGTGGAGGGCCTCGGCATGCTGGCCGACCCGCGAGCGAAGCGGGTACTGACCGAGGCGCTCGCCCACCCGGCGCTGGCGGAGGCCGCCGTGACCGCGCTGGGGCGCATCCCGCGTCAGCAGCAACGGAGTTGAGATCTGACGTACCGCATCTCGGGGACCGACGTGCCGTCCTCGGCGCCGTCCGGGCGGAAGCCCGCCCGCTCGTAGAAGCGGCGGGCGCGGAAGTTGTCGCGCAGGACCCAGAGCAGCATGCGGGGGTGGGCGGTGCTGCGGGCCAGGGCCTCGGCGAGGAGGGCCCGGCCGACGCCGGTTCCGAGGTGAGCGGGGTCGGCGTAGAGGGCGTACAACTCGGCGTCCTGGGTGCGGGTCCGGCCGTCCCGGTACGGTCCCGTCGAGGCCCAGCCGACGACCCGGCCCGCGCGTTCGGCGACCAGATGGGCCGTGGGGTCGTCCGGGCGGGTGAAGTGGGCCCGGCGGCGCTCGGCGTCCGCCTCGACGCCCAGCCCGTCGAGGTCCGCCTGCGGCATCAGTCCCCGGTAGGCGTGCCGCCAGCCGGACACGCGGATCTCCGCCACGCGGTCGCAGTCGGCGAGGGCCATCGGGCGGATGGTGAGAGTGTCCATGGCCGGGAGCGTAGAGAGCGGCACCGGCCGCGCGCCCCCAAATTTCCCGGTGCCCGCCGAAGTGGCGGGCACCGGTGGGGGTCAGTGGCGGAAGCCCAGGAGGCCGTGGAGGGTTGAGCCCTTCGAAGCGGCGGGAGCGGTCTTGGCGTCCAGGGGCTCCGGGGCGGGGGACTTGTCGCAGACCGCGTCCACCGCACCGCGGCCGCGCGGGACCGTGCCGTCGGTGAGGTAGGCGGTGAGGTGGTCGTCGAGGCAGGTGTTGCCGGTCAGGGTGATGCCGTGGTTGCCGCCGCCCTGCTCGACGACGAGGCTGGAGCGGGCCAGGAGGCGGTGGGTCGTGAGGCCGCCCGAGTACGGGGTGGCCGCGTCGTCCGTCGCCTGGAAGAGCAGGGCGGCGGGGAGCTTGCCGTTGGCGATGTTGACCGGCTCGCGCGGGGGCGTGGGCCAGAACGCGCACGGCGCGTTGTACCAGGCGTTGTTCCAGGTCATGAAGGGCGACTTGCGGTGGGCCGCCCAGGTGTCCCGCGACCAGCGGCGCCAGTCGCGCGGCCAGGGCGCGTCCCGGCACTGGACGGCGGTGTAGACGCTGTAGTTGTTGTCCCCGCCCGCGTCGACGGCCGCGAAGTTCTCGTACGCCTGCTCCAGCGGTCCGGTGTCCTTGTCCCGGACCCAGGACGCCAGCGCCTCGGCGAGGTAGGGCCAGTAGCCGTCGTAGTACCCGCCCGGCATGTAGGTGTCCTCCAGCTCGGCGGCGCCCACCTTGCCGTCCGCCGGGTCCTTCGCCAGCGCGGCCCGCATCGCGTACCAGTCGGCCTCGATCCGCGCGGGGTCGGTGCCCAGGCGGTACGTCTCGTCGTGCGCGGCGATCCACGCCATCAGGGCCTTGTGGCGGGCGTCGAAGGCGTGGTCCTGGGTGAGGTTGTCCTCGTACCAGACGCCGGTCGGGTTCACGATCGAGTCCAGCACCAGGCGGTGCACCCGCGCCGGGAAGAGCTTGGCGTAGACCGCGCCCAGGTAGGTGCCGTAGGAGTAGCCGAGGTAGCTGAGGCGGTCGGCGCCGAGGGCCGCGCGGACCGAGTCCAGGTCACGGGCGGCCGAGACCGTGTCGACGTACGGCAGCACGTCCGCGTGGGCCCTGCCGCAGGCGGCGGCGAAGGACCGCACCCGGTCCAGGTTCCGCCGCTCCAGCTCCGGCGTGGCCGGGACGGTGTCCGGGCGTACCGGCGTGAAGTGGTCCGGCGCGCAGTTCAGCGCCGGGGCGCTCTTGCCGACGCCGCGCGGGTCGAAGCCGATGACGTCGTACTGCGCGGCCACCTTCGCGGGCAGCGCGGAGGCGATGTACCCGGCGAGGGTGAGCCCGCTGCCACCGGGGCCGCCGGGGTTGACCAGGAGCGGTCCCTGGGAGGTCTTCGCGGTGTGCGGGACGCGGGACAGGGCGAGCGAGATCTGCCGCCCGGCGGGCCGGGCGTGGTCCAGCGGGACCTTCAGGGAGGCGCACTGGAGGGTCGGGTAGTCACCGGTGCCGCAGTCCTTCCAGGTCAGGCCCGGCGCGGCGGGGGCGGGGGCGGCCTGGACGGGCAGGGCGGTGGCCGATGCCGCCAGCAGGACGGCCGTCGCGCCCAGTACGGCTGCGCGTGTTCTCATGCGTGGCAACTCCACGGGACGGAGGATGGCGCGGACCGCGGGGGATGCGGTCCTCGCCGCATCGTCCCTGCGATCCCCGTCCCTTCGGCCCGTCCGCCCCGTACTTGACCCGAACGGGTCGCCGGATGCCCTCGAACGCCCTCACATCAGGGTGAGCTGCGTCGGCTCCGGCTCCGCCGGCCGCTCCTCGGGCCGGGCCGGGCGGATGCGCCGGGTGGCGCTTGCGCGGGTCGGCCCGATGCCGTACTCCCGTGCCAGGTCGTGCACCTGGCGGGTGACCCGGCGCTGGTACCAGGTGGGGGCGTAGGAGCCGCCCGCGTACAGCCGCTGGTAGCGGGTCACCAGGTGCGGATGGTGCTCGGCGAGCCAGCTCATGAACCACTCCCGCGCGCCGGGCCGCAGATGCAGCACCAGCGGCGTCACCGAGGTGGCCCCGGACTCCGCGATGGCGCGCACGGTGTCGCGCAGCTGGGCGGGCTGGTCGCTGAGGAAGGGGATCACCGGGGCCATCAGCACCGCGCAGCCGATGCCGTGCTCGCCGAGGGTACGCACCACGTCCAGCCGTCGCTCGGGCGCCGGGGTGCCCGGCTCCACCGTGCGCCAGAGGGCCGGGTCGGTGAAGCCCACGGAGACCGAGATGCCGACGTCGGTGACCTCGGCCGCGCGCACCAGCCGGTCCAGGTCGCGCAGGATCAGGGTGCCCTTGGTGAGGATGGAGAACGGGTTGGCCCGCTCGGTGAGGGCGTCGATGATCCCCGGCATCAGCCTGTACCGGCCCTCCGCACGCTGGTAGCAGTCCACGTTGGTGCCCATCGCCACGTGCTCCCCGCCCCACCGCGGCGAGGCCAGCTGGCGGCGCAGCACCTCGGGTGCGTTGACCTTGACCACGATCTGCGAGTCGAAGCCGAGCCCGGTGTCCAGGTCGAGATAGCTGTGCGTCTTGCGGGCGAAGCAGTACACGCACGCGTGCGAGCAGCCTCGATAGGGGTTCACCGTCCACTCGAACGGCATCCGGGACGCGCCCGGCACCCGGTTCAGGACCGACCGCGCCCGCACCTCGTGGAAGGTGATGCCCTTGAACTCGGGCGTGTCGAACGTACGGGTCACCACGGCGTCCGCGCCGAACAGCGCGCCGTCGGGGGTCCGGCCGTGACCACCGGACTCGTCGGTCAGGTTCTCCCAGCGCATGACGCCTCCTCGGTAGCTCGTTCCCCACAATAGAACATCTGTTCCCATGATCGGGCGGACTCGGATTTGGAGCCGGGGTGCCGGGGTGGTTGGCTGATCCGAAACGCTGGAAAACAGGTCGTGGAGGAGAGCGATGGCGCAGGTCGAGGCCACTACGGAACGAGTCGTCGCGGCGAACGCCGACAGGGTGTTCGACGCGCTGACCGACTACCGGACCACCCGCCCGAAGCTGCTCCCCGAGCACTTCAGCGAGTACGAGGTCCGCGAGGGCGGCGACGGCGCGGGCACCCTCGTGCACTGGAAGCTGCAGGCCACCAGCAAGCGCGTGCGCGACTGCCTGATGGAGGTCAGCGAGCCCACCCCCGGTGAGCTGGTCGAGAAGGACCGCAACTCCACCATGGTCACCACCTGGCGTGTCACCCCCGCCGACGAGGGCCGCTCCCGGGTCGTGGTCACCACCACCTGGCAGGGCGCCGGCGGTATCGGCGGCTTCTTCGAGCGCACCTTCGCCCCCAAGGGCCTGGGCCGCATCTACGACTCGGTGCTCGACAGGCTCGCCGCCCAGGTCGAGGGCTGATCCCTCCAAACACCGGCCGGTGCGGGGGGCGTTGCTTCCCTCACCGGTTCGAGTGATCTCCGCCGAGACCGGATTCATGCCGTAACTCGCCGTATGTGTTCGCAGTTGTCGCGTAACGCGGGATGTGCGACAGGTGTGAGCGAGGGGAGCGGTACGTGGGCGGAACGACGCTGGTGTGCGAGGAGCCGGTCACCGAGGCGGTGCCGGCTCCGGTCGAACACCTGGACCCACCACCCGCCCCGGCACCCGAACTCGGCGCGCGCCAGGTGCGGTTGGTCTTCGTCGGGCTGATGCTCGCGCTGCTGCTGGCCGCGCTGGACCAGATGATCGTGGCCACCGCGCTGCCGAAGATCGTCGGCGAGCTGCACGGCCTGGACAAGATGTCCTGGGCGATCACCGCCTACCTGCTGACCTCCACCATCGGCCTGCCGCTCTACGGCAAGCTCGGGGATCTCTTCGGCCGCAAGGGCGTCTTCCAGTTCGCCATCCTGGTCTTCGTGATCGGCTCCGCCCTCGCCGGGCGTGCGCAGAGCATGGACCAGATGATCGCCTTCCGCGCGGTGCAGGGCATCGGCGCGGGCGGCCTGATGATCGGCGTGCAGGCGATCATCGCGGACATCGTGCCGCCCCGGCAGCGCGGCCGCTACATGGGCCTGATCGGCGCCGCCTTCGGCCTCGCCTCCGTCGCCGGACCGCTGCTCGGCGGCTACTTCACCGACCACCTCTCCTGGCGCTGGTGCTTCTACATCAACGTCCCCTTCGGCCTGGTCACCCTCGCCGTGGTCGCCGCCGTGCTGAAGCTGCCCCGGCCGGACAAGCGCGCCCGGCTCGACGTGCCCGGCGCCCTGTTGCTCGCCCTCGCCTCGACCTGCCTGGTGCTGCTCACCAGTTGGGGCGGGACCGAGTACGCCTGGGACTCCAGGGAGATCGTCGGCCTCGGCGCGGGCGCCCTCGCCGCCGTGCTCCTGTTCGTCGTGGCGGAGCGTTTCGCCGCCGAACCCCTCATCCCGCTCCGGCTGTTCCGGGACTCGGTCTTCACCGTCGCCGGCCTGGTCGGACTGGTCATCGGCGTCGCCCTGTTCGGCGCGGCCAGCTATCTGCCGACCTTCCTCCAGATGGTCGACGGCGCCAGCGCCACCGAGTCGGGGCTGCTGATGCTGCCCATGATGGCGGGCATCGTCGGCGCCTCCATCGTGGGCGGCCAGCTCATCAGCCGCACCGGCCGCTACAAGGTCTACCCGGTGGCCGGTGCCGCGCTCGCCGCGCTCGGCATGTGGCTGCTGTCCCGGCTGGAGGCCGACACCCCCCGGCTGTCCTACAGCGTCTGGATGGCCGTCCTCGGCACCGGCATCGGCCTGGTCATGCCCGTCCTGGTGCTCGCCGTGCAGAACTCCGTCCGCCCCGCCGACCTCGGCACCGCCACCAGCGCCAACAACTACTTCCGGCAGATCGGCGGCAGCGTCGGCGCCGCCATCTTCGGCACCCTCTTCGCCGACCGGCTCACCGACGCCCTGCGCGAGGACCTCCCGGCGGACGCCTCGGCCGCGCTGCCCGACCCCGAGGCGATCACCCCGCAGCTCGTGCACGCGCTGCCCCCGGCGCTGCGGGACGCCTACATCCACGCCTACGCCGACGCCATGCCCCGGATCTTCCTGTACCTGGTGCCGGTGCTCGTCCTCGGCCTGATCATCGCCTTCTTCCTCAAGGAGAAACCCCTGGTGTCCCAGCACGCCCCCACCGCAACCGACCCGGACACCGTGCCGGGCATCCCCGTACCGCCCCAGGCCCGCGTGCCGCACACCGCCGGGATCGCGGTCTGCGGGACCGTCCAGCATCCGGACGGCACCGTGGTGCCCCGCGCCGCGCTCACCCTCATCGACGTGGGCGGGGTGCAGATCGGCCGGGGCGCCAGCGGTGACGACGGCCGCTACGCGCTGGCCACCCCCGGCGCCGGCTCCTACGTGCTCATCGCGGCGGCGGGCGGCCACCAGCCGCAGGCCGTCTCCGTCACCGTCGGCGAACGCCCCGTCGAGCTGGACGTGGTCCTCGGCGGCGCCGGACGCCTCGCGGGCGCCGTGCTGACCGCCGACGGCAGCCCCGTGCGCGACGCCACCGTCACGCTCACCAACGTGCACGGCGAGGTGGTCGCCGCCACCCGCAGCGGCCGTGAGGGCGGGTACGTCATCGGCGAGCTGGTGGCGGGGGAGTACACCCTCGCCGCCAGCGCCCCCGCCTTCCGCCCGGCCGCCCTCCCGGTGACCGTGCAGGCGTCCCGCGAGACCCGGCAGGACGTCGAACTCGCGGGCGGGGCCGTGCTGAAGGGGACCGTCCGGGCCGGGGGAGGGCGCGCCGTGGAGGACGCGCGGGTGACCCTGCTCGACGCCGCCGGGAACGTGGTCGACACCCTCACCACGGGCCCCGACGGCACCTTCCGTTTCGTCGACCTCTCCTCCGGCGAGTACACCGTCATCGCCGCCGGCTACCCGCCGGTCGCCACGGTCCTCCAGGTCGCCGGCGGCGGCCGCACCGAGCGTGACCTGCAACTGGGGCACGAGGACTGAGGGTTACGGGCCCTCTCGAACCAACGGGGATCTCCGGGACGGAATTCGCGGTTTGCCACACATGGCGACGTGACTCCCCCGTACCGTGGTGGCGGGCGGCACTGATCGTTCGCGTACAGCCGTGGGGGAGAGAGGGCCTGGGCCATGGACCGTGGCAGCGAGCGGGACGCGTCTCCCGGCCGCGGTGCGGAGAACACCGCGGCGGGCCGGATTCCGCTGGCCGTGGTGATCGTCGACCGTGCGGGCCTGGTGTCCCACTGGAGCAGCGGGGCCGGGCGGATGTTCGGCCCCGGCCGGGAGACGGCCGTCGGACAGCCCGTCGCGGACCTGCTGCCCGTCTCCGGGGCCCTGCCGGACGACCTCCGGGACGACACACCGGACGACGGGGACCGCCCCGACCTGGAGACCTCCCTCGGCGCCCACACCGGCTACCCCACCGCGGGCCGCGCCCGGGCGGGGTGAGCCGCGCGCGGCCCCCGGCGGTGTAGCCGGTGTGGGCGCCGCGGGAGGTCCCCAGGTCGGGGCGGTCCCCGTCGTCCGG
>NZ_MUNH01000229.1:0-7533 GCF_002154615.1 Streptomyces recifensis | reverse complement strand
CCCCCTGACCGAGCCCGCCCCCGGCCGCCTAGGCGCAGCCGCCGGCACGCTGACCCGAGGCACCCTCGCGCTGGCCGAAGCGGGCTGCGGAATGTACGCCCGCGTCGTCCTGAACGGACCGCATGCCGGAGAGATCTGGCTGCTGGACCCCGACTGGGGCGGCTTCACTCCATGGGAGCGCGACTTCCACAGTTGGTACACGAAGTGGCTGACCGGGGTGTCACAGCCTTCCCAGGGATGACACAGCGTCACAAATCCTCGAACGCTCTTCGAACACAGGGCCAAACTCGGGTTCAGCAAACCCCGAAACACGGCCGAATGCCCGTTTCCCGTCCACATGAAACCAGCGGAAGATTGTCGCGCCCGCATACCGCCGGGTACAGTCGCCGCACTGCTCTGGCAGCCCCTGTTGTCGAGGCGAAAGAGAAGTTGGTGAACGACCGTCACCCGTCGGGGACCATGACCCCGGCTCCGGCTTCCGACGCCTCCACCGCGCACTACGCGCCGTACGGAGCACCGGAAGTCCCGTACGACGACCTCACCACGTACGGCGGTTACGACACCACCGGTTTTCCGGTGGCCGACGCGGCCTACGCCGCCGACCCGCACCTCGGCGGATACCAGAACGTCCAGCACGCCACGGGCGCGTACGACACGACGCACTGGCAGACCGGCGACGGCGGCCACCTCGCCCACGACCCCTACGCGGCCCAGCAGCACACCGCCTATGACACAGGCGCCTACGACACCACCGCCTGGACCGTCCCCGCGCAGGGCAGCCCGGAGGACACCGGCGCCTGGGCGCAGTACGGACAGCAGGCCGCCCCGGACCCCGCGCAGCAGTGGGACTGGGGGACGCAGACCTTCGACTCCGGCGCCTACGACGCCACCCAGTGGAACACCGACGGCACGCCCGAGCACCAGCGGGCCGAGGAGCCGTTCGACCAGCAGGCGACGGCCACCTTCGACCAGGTGACCCACGACCCGTACGGGGACGACGCCGCCTACGTCGAGTACGCGGACCATCAGCACGAGGAACACCCCGACGCCGACGACGAGTTGACCGGCACCGGTGAACTTCCCGCCCTCCTGGACGACCAGGAGGAGGTCACCCCGGCCCCCCGCGCGGGTTCACGTGCCGCGGCCCGCTCCCGGCGCCGCACGCCCGCCAAGCGCTCCGCCCTGCTGACCGTCGCCGTGCCGTCGGCCTGTGTGATGGGCGTGGCCGGTATCGCCGCCGCCTCGGTCGGCGACCTGACCGGTGGGACGCAGGAGGCCGCCGCCTCCGCCGCCGACGCGCACACCGTGAAGCCGTCCGTCGCCAACAGCAAGCTCGACACCCAGTTGCGGACCCTGTCCGCCGGTGCCGACGACTTCACCGACCGGGTGAGCCGGACCCAGGAGCGCATCGACCTCAGGGCTCAGCAGGCCCTGGAGAAGAAGAAGGCGGCCGCCGAGGCCGCGCTCAAGGAGAGACTCCGCCCCAAGTTCATGCTCCCGGTTCTCCAGAAGGGCCTCAGCGCCCAGTTCGGGCAGGCGGGCGTCAACTGGATGTCCGTCCACACCGGCATCGACTTCCCCGTGTCGTACGGCACCACGGTGATGGCCGCGACCGACGGTGTCGTCACCACCAAGTGGAACAGCGCCTACGGCAACATGCTGGTCCTCACGGCGAAGGACGGCACGGAGACCTGGTACTGCCACCTCTCCAGTTACCGCGTACCCTCCGGAACCTCGGTCAAGGCCGGCGAACCGATCGCCTATTCCGGCAACTCCGGCAACTCCACCGGCCCCCACCTCCACTTCGAGGTCCGTCCGGCGGGCGGCGCGGCCATCGACCCCCTCCCCTGGCTCCGCAGCCACGGCCTGGACCCGACCTGATCCGCCGCCCCGACATGACCGAGCCCCGCCGTTTTGGCGGGGCTCGCGTCGTCCGAGGCCGCGTCTAGAGCTTCTCCACCGGCGCGTACCGCAGCAGCAGCCGCTTGGCGTTGCCGCCGCCGAAGTCGATCGTGGCCTGGGCCTTGTCGCCCTCGCCGGCCACCGCGACCACCATGCCGAGGCCGAACTGGTCATGGGTGACGCGGTCGCCGATCGCCAGCGACACCACCGGCTTCTCACCGGCCCGGCGGGTGGCGAACCCGGAGGCACCGGCGGCCGAGGAGCGGGACCGGGACGAGGAGAGGGTGGACGCGACCGAGGAGGCGGCCTTGCCGAAGGACGGCGCGGCCGAGGCACCGGTCCGCTTCCACTCCAGGTGCGTGGCCGGGATCTCCTCCAGGAACCGGGAGGGCGGGTTGTACGAGGGCTGCCCCCAGGCGCTGCGCAGCGCGGCACGGGTGAGGTAGAGCCGCTCGCGCGCGCGGGTGATGCCGACGTAGGCCAGGCGCCGCTCCTCCTCCAGCTCCTTGGTCTGGTTGAGGGCGCGCATGTGCGGGAAGACGCCGTCCTCCATGCCGGTGAGGAAGACGACCGGGAACTCCAGACCCTTGGCGGTGTGCAGGGTCATCAGCGTGATGACGCCGTCGCCGTCCTCCTCGTCCGGGATCTGGTCCGAGTCAGCGACGAGCGCGACCCGCTCCAGGAACTCGGCCAGCGTGCCCTGCTCGCCGTCCTCCCGCTCCTGCTCGAACTCCAGCGCCACGGCCGCGAGTTCCTGGAGGTTCTCGATCCGGGTCTCGTCCTGCGGGTCGGTGGACGCCTGGAGCTCGGCGAGGTAGCCGGTGCGCTCCAGCACCGCCTCCAGCACGGTGGCCGGTCCGGCGCCGGACTCGACGACGGTGCGCAGGTCGTCCATGAGCGCGTTGAACCGCCGCACCGCGTTGGTGGAGCGCGCGGCCATGCCGTACGCCTCGTCCACCCGCTTCAGCGCCTGCGGGAAGCTGATCTTCTCGCGCTGGGCGAGGGCGTCGATCATCGCCTCGGCGCGCTCCCCGATGCCGCGCTTGGGCACGTTGAGGATGCGGCGCATCGGCACCGAGTCCTCGGGGTTGGCGAGGACGCGCAGGTAGGCCAGGACGTCCCTGACCTCCTTGCGCTCGTAGAAGCGCACTCCGCCGACGACCTTGTACGGCAGGCCGACGCGGATGAAGATCTCCTCGAACACACGGGACTGGGCGTTGGTGCGGTAGAACACCGCCACGTCCCCGGCCTTGGCGTCGCCCGCGTCGGTGAGGCGGTCTATCTCGTCGGCGACGAACTGGGCCTCGTCGTGCTCGGTGTCCGCGACATAGCCGGTGATGCCCGCACCCTGGCCGGCGTTGGTCCACAGGTTCTTGGGGCGGCGGGACTCGTTGCGCTCGATGACCGCGTTGGCGGCGGACAGGATGGTCTGCGTGGAGCGGTAGTTCTGCTCCAGCAGGATCGTCGTCGCGTCCGGGTAGTCCTCCTCGAACTGGAGGATGTTGCGGATGGTCGCGCCCCGGAAGGCGTAGATCGACTGGTCCGCGTCACCCACGACGCACAGCTCGGCGGGCGGGACGTCGTACTCGTTGGGCGGTACGTCCTCGTCGTGCGCGCTCGTGCCGACCAGCTCCCGGACCAGCGCGTACTGCGCGTGGTTGGTGTCCTGGTACTCGTCGACCATGACGTGCCGGAAGCGGCGGTGGTAGTGCTCGGCCACGTCCGGGAAGGCGCGCAGCAGGTTGACCGTGGTCATGATCAGGTCGTCGAAGTCGAGGGCGTTGGCCTCGCGCAGCCGCGACTGGTAGAGCGCGTACGCCTGGGCGAGGGTCTTCTCGAAGCCGTCGGTGGCCTGGGCGGCGAAGTCCTCCTCGTCGATCAGCTCGTTCTTGAGGTTGCTGATCTTGGCGCTGAAGGACTTGGGCGGGTAGCGCTTGGGGTCGAGGTCCAGGTCGCGGCAGACCAGGGCCATGAGGCGCTTGCTGTCGGCCGCGTCGTAGATCGAGAACGACGAGGTGAAGCCCAGCCTCTTCGACTCGCGGCGCAGGATGCGGACGCAGGCGCTGTGGAAGGTCATGACCCACATCGCGCCGGCACGCGGGCCGACGAGCTGCTCGACGCGCTCCTTCATCTCGCCCGCGGCCTTGTTGGTGAAGGTGATCGCGAGGATCTGGCCGGGGTGCACATGGCGCTCGGCGAGGAGGTGGGCGATGCGGTGGGTGAGCACCCGCGTCTTGCCGGAACCGGCGCCCGCGACGATGAGCAGCGGGGAGCCCGCGTGGACGACGGCCGCGCGCTGGTTCTCGTTCAGGCCCTCCAGGAGGGCCGCCGCGTCGACCGGCGGGCGCGGGGCGCCGTCGCGGTAGTGGGTGTCCCGGTCCGGGGGCAGATCGAACTTCCCCCCGAACAGGTCGTCCGGGACCGGCTCCGGAGCGTGCTCGTCCTCGGGCGGCGCGGACTCCTCCTCGGGTCCCCGCGGGGGCTGGAGGCTGGCCAGGAAGTTGTCGTCAAAGAGGCTGCTCATCGCTCTACGAGTCTAGGGCGCCGCACCGACAACCGGTCCCGGTCCGGGGAACATGGCCGGATTCCCGGCGGGACGATCTTCAGTCCCGGGCGGGGTGGCCTCCAGTTCCCCGCCGGACGATCTCCCGATCCGGGCCGGACGGTCTCCGTGCGGCCCGGTCCTCTTTTCGAGCCCCACGCGCGCGTGCCCCGCCTGCCGGGGAGGCGCCGCTCCCTAGCATCAGGGACATGTCGGGCATCTCGGGCTTGCGAACGTGGGTGGCGGAGCGTCCTCCGGCGGCGGGCACCGCCGTCATGGCGACCGCCGTCGTCTCCATCGGCCTGCGTCTGGCGGGCGTCGAGGTGGTGTCCCGGATCTTCCTGGTACTGGCCTGCCTCGCCTGGCTGACCCTCGCCGCCACCTTCGCCGTCCGGCTGGCGGGGCACCGGGAACGCTGGGCGGAGGAGGCCTGCGACCCGGCCGCGCTCACCGCGGTGGCGGCCACGGCGGTACTCGGCACCCGGATCTCCCTGCTCGGCGTCCAGCCCCTGGCCGGGGCGCTGCTGGCGCTTGCCGCGCTGTTCTGGCCGGTGCTGCTGGTCTCCGTGCTGCGGCACTGGGGGCGGCGCATGCCGGGCACGGTGTTCATGTGTTGCGTGGCCACCCAGGCGCTCGCCGTCCTGGCGGCCACCCTGGCCGCGGCCGAGGCGACGGCCTGGCTCGCGCACTCCGCGCTGGTGCTGTTCTGGCTGGGCCTGCTGCTCTACGCCCTCACCCTGCCCCGCTTCGACTCCCGCCAGGTCCTGCACGGGCCGGGCGACCACTGGATCGCGGGCGGCGCGCTGTCCATCTCGGCGCTGGCCGGGGCCCGGCTGATCGCCGCCGACAGCGCGCGGCTGTACCTGTGGAACAAGGACGACAGCGAGGTCCTGCACCAGGCCACCGCGACCCTGCTGGTACTGGACCTCGTCTGCTACGCCGTGCTGGTGCTGGCCGAGCTGGCGCGCCCCCGGCTGCGCTACGGCCTGCTGCGCTGGGCCACCGTGTTCTCGATGGGGATGACGGCGGCGGCGACCCTCGCGGTCTCGGCCGCCCTGGACGTGTCCTGGCTGAGCGGGCCGGGGAAGGTGCTGGTCTGGGTGGCGGTCGCGGTGTGGCTGGCGGCCGCCGTGGGCGCGGCGCTCGCGTGGCGCGCCGGGGGCCGCGGCCCCCGGGAGGCGGGAGCGACGGGTGTCACGTCCACAACACGGCAATGAAGATGTTCGCCGTGGTCAGAGCGCCGACCAGCCCGAACATCCCCTTGTCGACCGTCTCCTCGTCACGCTTCACATAGACCAGGCCGAGGATCACGATCAGCAGCGCCAGCTTGATGCCGATCTTGATGTTGTTGACGTGGTGGCCGTCCGCCTCGTTGAGGCCGACCAGCACCACGCCGGTCACCAGCATGGTGATCGCACCGTGCAGCATGGCGGGCACGAAGCGGGCCGTACCCCGGCCCATCGCCTTCATCTGGGTGAGGAAGCCGCCGAGCAGCGCGGCGATGCCGATGATGTGCAGGGCGACGAAGACATGGATGAGTACGGTCATGGGAACCGAGCCTAGTTCCCGACATCCCGTCGGCACCGTACCGGGGCCCGCGTCCGGCTCATGACTCCGGCCGGTCTCACCCGCTCGTGGACTCGCCGGTCATAGCACCCCCTGCCTCCCTCGAGTCCCGTCTTCCTCTCTTTGATCACCAGGCTTCGGATGGACGCCACCGCCACCCCGGCAGCCCGGTCGGAAACGGTCACTTTCCTCCCCGTCAAGCACAGTTCCGTACACGCGTTACCAAGCTGTCATCAAGCGGCCTAGCGTCCTCCCCCAGGTGACCGGTTCCCCACAGCCGCCCGGACCAGGGGGCGGCAGCCGGACGTCACCGCCGAGGACCGTCCGTCGGCCGCCGTCTCCCCTGTGCGGACGGCCGCCGGACACCGGCTCCCCCAGGGGACCGTGGTCCTCGGCCGCACGAGTCCCATGGAAGGACGTGACGGTCCAGGTGGCAGCGCACCGAAAACTCCGAGCGCGCTCACTCAGCGGCAACACGGCCCGCACGGCCGCCACTCTCGCCCTGGCGGGAGCGGCCACCGCGACGGCCTTCGACGGAACGGGACACGCCGAGCCGCAACTCACCACCGCCCAGGTCAAGGCCCAAGTGGACCGGCTGTACCAGGAGGCGGAGACCGCCACCGAGAAGTACAACGGCGCCCGCGAGAAGGCGAGCGCCGCTCAGCACCGGCTCAACACCCTGCGCGACGAGACCGCCCGCCGGCAGGACAGACTCAACACCGCCCGCGGCGCCCTGGGCGCCTTCGCCGCCGCGCAGTACCGCGACGGCGCGATCGCCCCGAGCTGGCAGCTCGCTCTCTCCAGCAGCCCCGACCGCTACCTGGACGACGCCGCCTTCGCCGAACGCGCCGGACACCGCCAGGCCCAGCAGGTGAGCCGGGTGCGCGCCGAGCTGCGGGAGATGGCGCGGCTGCGCGGTGCGGCCCTCGTCCAGGCGAAGTCGGTACGGTCCCGGCAGGCGGAGCTGAAGCGGCAGAAGGACGCGGTCACCGCCAAGCTGAAGCAGGCCCGGCAGCTGCTCACCCGGCTGACCCCGCCCGAGCGGGCGAAGGCGACCACCGGCGCCCCGGCGGCCCCGGCCCCCGTGGGCGCAGGGGGCCGTTCCGCCCCGACTCCGGCGACCTTCGGCGAGGCGTCCCCCGGCCGCGCGACCGCGCCGGCTCCCGCGCCCACCTCACGCGCCTCGGCTGCCGTGGCCTATGCCTACCGGAAACTCGGCAGCCCCTACGTGTGGGGTGCGACCGGTCCCGACGCCTTCGACTGCTCGGGGCTGATCCAGGCCGCCTACCGCTCCGCGGGCATCTCCCTCCCCCGCACCACCTACGCCCAGATCAACGCGGGCCGACGCGTCTCCCGCTCCCAGCTCCAACCCGGGGATCTGGTGTTCTTCTACTCCGGCATCAGCCATGTGGGCATCTACGTGGGGAACGGCCGCATGATCCACGCGCCCAATCCCTCGGCACCGGTCCGGGTGGCGCCGATCGACCAGATGCCGTTCGCGGGGGCCACCCGGGTGGCCTAGG
>NZ_MUNH01000228.1:0-35365 GCF_002154615.1 Streptomyces recifensis | reverse complement strand
GCCCAGGCCGGGCTCGAGGACGAAGACCACCGGGCGGGGATCCTTTGGGGTGGGGTATTCACCGGTGCACAGAACGGGCAGTTCTGTGATCGTCTCGTAGGCGTCGCGGGCGAGCCGGTGGGGCGGGTTGTCGCCGCTCTTGTCGCTGGTACGGAAGGGCCGGGAGCTGGCTATCACGCGGGCGTCGGGGCCGGCATGGGCTTGCAGCTGGTCGAGGATGTCCTGCTTGAGTTCCTCGGTTCCGTCCTCGCCGGGCGCGTACATGACCTTCTTGGAGCAGTGGTGCGGGGAGAGCAGGACGTCCCACTCGACGCGCTCGGTGCGGTTGTGGGATTCGCTGTAGTCGAGGATCTTCTTGATGGTCGGGTAGGCGAGATCGCCCAGGAGCAGGATGCGGCCCGCCGTGCCGTCTGCGGCGGTCAGTTTCAGCTGCAGGGCGAGCGAGGTCTCGTTGCGCTCGCCGGCACAGTCATCGCGGAACGGGGCGTGGACGAAGGCCTCGAACCGGTCGGAGACGTCGGTGCCGTCGATGGTGCTGATCGCCTTGCCGGGGGCGGTGAAGTAGGCGTCGGGGAGTTCGGCGTAGGAGTGCTGGTCGCGGTCGTCGTCGTACCCGATGATGCGGACCCGGTCACCGCTCTCGGGTTCCTTGCCGAGTTTGATGGCCTTGATGGTGGCCTTCACGCGGCGTTCGACTTCGTCATGGAAGAGCTGGGCGTCCTCACACATCGGGGTGTCCTCGTTGAGTTCGCGCCACAGCCGGGGCGTTGCCCAGATTTCGCCGATCTTGATGGAGCTCTCCAGCAGGTCTCCGAAGCCGCAACAGTGGTCCAGGTCCGCGTGGGTGAGCGCGAACAGGGCCAGGTAGGGCGTCTCGTCGTCGAGTTGCGGGAGGGTGTCCGCCAGCCGGTCGATGACCGCGGCCACGACTGCGTCGTCTTCGTCCGCGGCCTTCATGTCCCGCAGGTCGACCTGCATGACCAGGCCGTCGCCCAGCACGACGGTGGTGGAGTCTCCGGTGCCGACCGGCCAGAACACCACGCCCCGCTCGGGCAGTTCCGTCTCGACCATGTCCTACCTCTTCACGCCATTGTGATCAACAAGCCGGTAAAGCACATGCCTTGACCGTGGCGTCCAGGTGTACCACCCGCCACTGACAACTGCCCTCACTCTGGCCCCGAGGCGGGCCGAGAACGGCTACAGGTAGGGCAGCGGCGTTTCCGCGTCGCCAACGGATTTCGTCGGGCAAGGAGCCCGGGCCAGGGCGACGCACTCGTCTCCCGAGCGCGCAGACGCCCGGAAGACACTCAGACGACTCGCCGCCCGCTCCGGTGTAGGGCCATTGCCGGACCGGCATGCATCTATCCGACAAGCTCCGGCCTGGATGGGTCCGTACGATGCATCTGTGGAGAGTGACGAGGACCGATTGAAGGCGTCCGCATCGAGAGCACACCTCGCAGACGAAATCAGGCACTCCGGCTGGAATCGTCGCGACGCCGCCGCGGTCGCAGAGATCTTGCAGACCACTGTGACCAACGGCACCGATCTGCGAACCATCGAACTGCCCGATGAGACGCACTTCGGGCTGAGGATGGCGTTCTTCGATGCCGCGACCTTCCCACTCCGGTGGATCGAGCTTCACCACTTCGATCGGCCGGAGGATCTTGGGCCACTCGCTGATGCGCGGGTGTACGGCACCGATCTCCACGGAGAGTACGCAGGCTGGGGCTACGGCTACGGGGGTTGGGGCCTGAAGTCCCATAACCCTGTCCACTGCGCGAGTGGACGCATCGAGCAGGACTGCATGCGAGTGCCAACCGGCCACTGGAGGGGAGCGGACTGCATCACCCTTGCGACCTTCCTCTACCGCACTCCCGGCTTCCGCGGTTGTTCCTTCTGCGGGGGTGCGGTCATCCAACGCCTGACCGATGAGCAGCACACTCACTACGCACGGTCCTGTGAGACCTCAACCGCACGGCCGTGGCAGGCAGCAAAGCGCGATGAGTGGGACGAAGTGCCGCTTGGCGATGGAGACTCAAGCTGAGCTTGGCCGAGGGGGCCATGAACCTTAAGGCGTCGGCGAGGGCGTTAACCATCAGAGGGCTCGGCGCACAGCCACAGGCACACAGACGGATGCGGCTACCACTGGTCTTCCGGCCGGCAGCACTGCGACCATCTACCGATCACCGCCCGGGGACAGGACACTCCCCCATACCGGTCCCGGCGGCCGCCGCCCGCCGGCGAGAACGGTCGTTGATTCCCGTCCTTCGCACGAGGGTCCACCGCAGATCTCCCGAGTCCGAGTAGCCCTGCCATGATCCGAGCAGTCCGGTTGCTGTCAGCTGATCTAGTGTGCGGGGAAGTTCTTTCAGCGTGATGCCGCAGGCCCGCGCCATCTGGTCATGTCCGCTCAGGCCACTGAGGGCTACGGGATCAGTGTGTGCTGCAAGGTAAACGCCAGCGAGTTGCAGCAGCGCGCCGACGGTTCCTGTCGCGGAAGGACTGCTGGCGCGCAGGGCCCAGTCCGCAGCACGCCTTCGGTCGGGGCGCGCCGGGGCCTGGGCGAGCAAAGTGGCGTCAAGGAGCTCGGCGACGATCTTGCTGCCTGTACTCTCGGGCGCCGTGCGCAGCCAGCATGCCTGTTCCAACTCCCGCCAGGGGTGTGGCATATCGAGGCAGAGGCTGCGCAGCAGGCCCTTGGGTAGTTGGACATGCATGGCGGCATTCATACGAAGGGCGCACTGGAGTGCCAGAAGCCGTGTTGAGGGCAGGGCGCCCTCGGGAAGCGCGGCGGCAAGGTAGCTGAGCATTTCTCGGACTCGAGTCCTTTCGCCTGGCCCTTTGGGACGCCGGCTGCGATGGTGGGGAGCTTTGGGCTGGGGCGTTCGGGTGGTGGCTGTGTCGGGCACGACGGCGGCTTGGTCCGTTGCCGCGGCGCAGGCGCTGCATGTGTCGGCGAGGCGCCATAGCCGCCCGCCGCGTTCACGGGCGAGGAGGAGACGGATGGGGCCGGCGCAGCCTCGGTGGCGGGGGTGCCAGCGGCAGCCGCGTTCGTGGCATTGGCAGGTGCGCAGGTGGGGCGGGAGGAGGTCGCCGCGTGCGTGACGTGCGAGATGGGTGAGCGCTGCGGAGCGGGCGGAGGTGGCGGTGACTCGTCCGCTGCCGAGCGGGCACTGCTGGCATACGAGGACGAGCCCGCTGGGGTGCGAGCGCAGTTCCACGGTCCAGGTGCGTGGCATCGCTGGGCATGTTGTGCGCAGCCTCATGGACGCGTGTCCTTCCTATTGCGTGCGCGCTGGCCCCCTGGCGGGCTGGGCAGCGGCCCACCATAGTGCAGAGGTCTGCCCTCTCCCCGTTGTGACCACCTGCAGAAATAGGGCAGAGGTCTGCACTGACAGGGCAGGGGTCTGCCCCGTCGGATGGACGGGTGACGATCTTGCCGCCCGATCCGGACCTCAACGCGCTGCGCTTGGAACTAGCGCACCTGCGGGCGGTGCGTGGATGGACCTATGACGAGCTTGCCGCCCGCAGCGGCCTGGCCAGGCGCACTCTCATTGAAATCGAGCAGGGGCGCACCATCGGCACCTTGAAGACCTGGCACGCCCTTGCCCACGCCCTGGACACCCCGCTCGACGAGCTTTTCAACACGCTGTGCCACGGGCACGATGTGCCCGGGCCGGGCGAAGGCTGACATCTGGTTCTCGCGGCCGCTGCGGATCACTCAAACCAGCGAGACAGCTTCGAACGCTCAATCGGCCTTTCGCACTCCTGTTGCACCACGTGCGGCCGGGTAGGTGACCTGGCGGCAGTGCTGCCGTGGATGCGGCGTGTTGGCTGGCAGGTTCGCGCGCATGCGCTCCACACCTCCCGCCTCCCGCCACTGGGACGGCAGCCCGGTCACCGCCCACCGCGTGCGCCGCTCCCTGCAGGTCAGCCCCGATGGCGTCAGCCGACTGCTGCGCTGCGGCCAAGGCGGCCGGTGCGGCGACTGCGGCAACCGGATCGAGTGGTACCACCGCAGCACTGAGCGGGCCGTCCGTCTCCATCCCCAGGAACTGCCGACCGCCCAGGTGCCCGCGGTGTGCCGCTGGCACGTAAGCTCCGGCGTGGCCTACCCGGCCGGAGACGGCAGCAGCTGGTGCCGTCTGCCGCACGCCGTCGTCTGCCCCGCCCGGGACACGCCCCCCACTCCGCCCGAACTCGCCGGACTACGCCGGTCTCTGGCCGTGAACACCCGCCGTCTGATCGACGCCGGCGTCTTCACCCCTCCCCCGGCTTCGCCGGACGGCCCTGTGTCCCAGCAGGCCGTCTGCCGACCGGCCCGGCCCATCGTCCAGTTGCTTTATCTGCGCTACCTCGCCTCCCGACCGGTGGAGGAGATCCAGTGCGTCGCGCAGACCCGGCGCCGCGATCGCTGCACCAGCCCGCTGCTCATCCCCGGCGCTCCGGCTGGCGTATGGGCGCTGGTCCCGGCCACCGCATCAAGCGGTCAACTAGCTCTGCCTTCTGATGTCATGGCGGTCTACGACCTCAACCGCGTCCCCTACGCCGAGCAACTGCGCAGGCGCGCGCAACGCTGCCCACAGCACGCCGCCGCACCTACAGCCCCCGACCTGGCGGTGGCCGACTGGGAGCCCTTCGACCCGCTGCGCCACCACGAGCACATCCACACCCGCCTGCCCACCACTACCCGACGCCCCGGGGTGCGAACCGCGTACGGCACACGGCCCGGCCGTGACGTCGCACCACGCCGTCGAGACTCCAGTTGACCCAGCCCGCCGCTCCTACCACTCATACCGACACCCCGCCAGGGCCCAGCCACCGCGCCGGACACAGCGGCAGATCGATCAACAGCGTCCGGCCGCACTAATCAGTAAACCGCTGGGCCCGGTCACCCCGGCCCATCCATCCTCATAGGGCGCGGACGGCGGATCGGTCAGGCCCATCTCATGTCGAGGGCTTGGAGAGCGTCTAGTTGTTCGCGGGTGAGCTGGGCGGGGGCGCGGCGCCGTTCTCTGATCCAGCGCCCCAGGTCCAGGGAGTAGCCGTCGACTGTGCACGGGTGGCTGCGGGGGACGTTGAGGTGCTGGTGGGAGCGCCAGAAGATACGGGCGGCGCGCAGGCCGCGGGCGAAGGCCCGGTCGGCCGGGCCGCGGGGCGGCCGCAGGAGGAGGGCGAGAGGGTGATGGAGGGGGAGGGCGCCGAGGAGGTTGTGCTGCATGTCGGTGAGTCTGCCGAGTCGATCGATCTGGTCGTCGAGCCAGCGTGTGAGGGGGCTGTCGTCGCTGTCGGGGCTGAGGTCGGGAAAGGTAAGTTCGCCGCGCCGGGCCGCTTTGAGGGCCCTGGCGTAGGCGCGTTTCCACTCCTCTTTCCATCCGGCGGCCCACCAGGGGTAGATGTCGTTGAGGGCCCGGTGGTAGCAGTACGGGAGAGCGCGTTGGCGGGCTTCTCGGCGCCAGTCGGCGACGTGGCGGCCCAGGGCGATGCCGGCGTGGTGTTCATCGGTGCGGGGCGCGAGGTGGCCGTGCTGGGCGGTGTAGTCGCGGGCGATGTCGAGTTTGTATTCGATGCTGTGAGGCGGGTGCTGCCAGGTCATGCCCAATGCGGTCAGGCGTTTGATGCGATCGGGCAAGAGCATGCGGTTGGCGCGTAGGGAACGCTGCTGTCCGAGCCACCAGCCCAGGTAGAAGCGGTCAGTGGTCAGGTGTCGGCTGGCGACGTCCAGGTTGCCGTGTTCGTTGTGGTACTGCTGGGCCTGTTCGAAGCCCATTTCCCAGACCTGGTTGGGGGCATCGACGTGGTTGAGGCCCAGGACCGTGAGGATCTCGTCGACGCGGATGGGGTGGGCTGCGAGTTCGGGCTCGGCGGGCTCACCGTCTCCGTTGAGGTATTCGACGCGGTGAAAGACGTGCTCGTCATAGACGCTGAGATCGATCAGGACTTGATAGATCAGGTGGAATCGGGTGCGCCTGGTGGCCTTTCCGATGTCCTCTCCCGGTGCGGTGTAGACGGGGATGATGATGGTGGAGATCTTGCCGTCGCCGGGGGTCTGGCGCAGGGTGCGACCGACGGCCTGGACGATGTCTACGGTGCTTGACTTGGGGTGGGCAAACAGCAGGGAGTCGATGGCGGGGATGTCGATGCCCTCGGCGCAGCAGCGGCAGTTGGTCAGGACGGCCCTGCGCGGGCGCGTGTCGGTTGGGTGAGTGGAGAGCGGGGCGGTGCGAAAGGCGGCGTAGTTCTGGTAGCGGACGAAGGAGTTCTGTCTGGAGTTGACGGTGTTGACCTGGAGCCGCGAGGGGGCATAGCCGGGCATTCGGGCGGCGGTCTGCGGCAGTGTTTCGGCACAGGCTTCGGCGGCCGCGATGCAGGGGTGGAAGGTGAGGGTGCGCCTGAGGTCATAGCGCTTCTGGGCCACCAGGAGCGCGATCTGGGCGGCGGCGGCCCGCAGTGCTTCGGCGGTGTAGCTGTTGACGCCGGCGTTCAGGGTGCGGCGTAGGTCTTTGTCGGTGATCGTGATGACGGCGATGCGGTAGTCAGCGAGCAGGCCTTGCTGGATAGCTTCGGCCAGGGAGAGGCGGTAGACGACGGGCCCGTACAGGCTCTGGTCGTCCATGGAGGCGACTTCGACGTCGGGTCCCCTCCCTTGGGGTTCGAACTTGCGGAACGTAGCGGTCATGTACAGGCGATGGCGGGCGGGCAGCGCGTCGTTGTCGTGGACGGCGCCCCAGGCTTTGCCGAGGCGGCCCGCGGTGTGGTGGGCCTCGTCGGCGACGACGACGTCCCAGCCCGGCAGGTGGTAGTCGGCGTGCGCCTGGACGACTTTGACCAGCGACTGGTAGGTGCAGAACACGTTGAGAGGGCCGTCGATGTCTGCGGCGACCTCAGCGAGGCGCTCGGGCGTGTTCACCACCGTCAGCGTCTTGGCCAGGGAACGGCTGAGGGCCTCGTCGGGCGAGCAGACGCCGAGGTAACGGCCGGGGCGTCCCTGCGTGTGCCAGGTCTTTGCGGTTTGTTCCAGCAGGGCCTGCGAGGGCACCAGGACGAGAGCCCGTCCATGGGGCGCGGTCTCCTGGACGGCGTGGAGACCTACATGGGTCTTGCCGGTTCCGGTGGCCATGGTGCTGGTGACGCGGGTGGCGCCTTCGGCGAAGCCGGTGACGATGGCATCCACCGCCATGTCCTGGTGACCGCGCAGCGGTGTCTTGAGTCCGTTGAGGGTCAGGGTTGCCACGCGTTGTCCTCCCCCGGGTGTCATGGCAGTCCTCGCCCGAGAGTGAGGAAGTCTTCGAGGTGCCGGGGCCGCGTCGGGGCAGGTTCACTCGAAGGGGTGGCCTGATCTTGACTGCCTGTGCGGAGTGACACGAATGTCCTGGTGGGGTGTGCTGCGGCGGAGAGGAAGTCCCATGGACTTGACGGGGTTACTGGGGCCGAGCCGTCCGCTCCCGATGCAGGTGCGGCCGGTGGGCGGAGAGTCGACCGGATCGTTCGTACAGCGGCTGGGGCGGGCCAACGGTCTGGACCTGGCCTCGTTCCTCGACCGGGTCGGGCAGGGCGAGGCGTCCCAGGACCCGGAGCAGGTGGAGAAGTATCCGCAGTACACCGAGATGAAGGTGAACGCGGCAGGCCGCGCCTACCTGTCGGTGCTGTCGGGCTTGGACGTGAAGCTGCTGCAGTGGGCGCTGCCGTCACTGGCCGATGACCTGCTGCTCCCCGAGACGGGGCCGGCGGTGTGGCAGTGGCCGTGGGAAGCAAAGGGCGGGCATCTGGTGCCGTGGTGCACGTCGTGCGCATGCCGGCGGCAGGTCAGTGAGCGGGTGTGGCTGATGTCGGCGAACAGCTGGCAGCTGTGCGTCCGGCACCTGTGGTGGACGGACGACTCGCGCAGCACCGATCCAAAAGCCGTGTCAGTGGCCTTGCTTGCGGAGTGCGCCGCAGCGCACCGGGACAGGCTGCGTCTGCAGAGCAAGTTCAAGTCGGCCGGCGAGGAGTTGTTCGCCGACGCCTGTCAAGTCATGTACCAGTGGTGGAGATATGCGCCCGACACGCTGGTGTGGGTACAGCGGGCCTGGACGGCAGGGCTGGAGGCCCGTTCCGCGCGTGCTGTACCACTGGTCGTCTTCCCCGAGGCGGTCAAGCTGGCCTGGCTGATGCTGCGATTCGAGCAGGCCGGGCTGCGCACGCCGCAGGAGCGGGGCAAGTGGCTGGTCCGGGTGCAGCATCAAGCCGACCTGTGGGATGTCGACTTCGCCGCAGGCAAGAACGCACTGTTGCAGTGGCTGGAACGCCACAGCCGTCCGGCCAAGACGAGTGCAGAAGCCGCCACGGCCGGACGGCCCCGACTCGCGCTGGCGGAACGGCACAACCGGATCGCGGCCCGTGCGGGCTCACTTCAACAGCGCTCATGCCTGCCTGGTGCATGAGCCCCCAGGAGGGCTGCCGGCGAAGAACCGTGCGATCGGGGGCGTGCGCGACATCAGGCAGAGCACTCCTCGCCACAGCTCGATGGAGCAGGAGCTGCCGACCGGAGAGGGGTTGCAGGGCCGTCCGGCGGCACGGCAGGGAGTGGATGGTATGAGCGCGGTGGAGGCCTCCGGCGGCCTGCCGGGTGAGGCGGAGCCAGGTGCGGGGCAGCACGTCGTGGCCCTGTACCGCGAGCCGTACGGGCCGGTGCGTTCATGCGGCGCGGCCGGGCTTCGGGGGGTGGTGCTGGAGGAGTTCGGACCGGTGAGCGAGCCGGTGCCTTATCGGGGCCGCAAGGGCATCATCACCTACTGGCCGGTGGCGACCCGGGAGCAGACCGTGGTGTGCGGCAGCCTGCGGCAGTGGCGGCTGGCGGTGGAAATGGACTTCGAGCCGGCCTGGGCGGCGTTCAGTGCCAGCCCGGTGGAACTGCGGTGGCGGGCAGGAGGCCGCGAGTGCCGCTGGCGCCCCGATTTCGTGGCGCGCACGGATGATGGCGTGCGTGAGGTGCTGGTGTTGAAGCCGTCCGGCCAGGAGAGCCTGCCCGCCGTGAGGCTCGAGGTGCTTAAGGAGGTGGCGCAGGCGGCCGGGTGGCGGGTGCGGCAGGTGCGTGAGCCGTCGGGGCTGCGCGGGCGCAATCTGGGATGGCTGGCCGGCTACCGGTTCCCCGCAGGCGACGAGGAAGACCAAGGGCGGGCGCTGCTGGAGGCGTTCAGGGCACCGACGGGTCTGCGGACGGGGGTGGCGGCGAGCGGGCTGGACGAGCTGACGGGGCTGGACCTCGCCTATCGGATGCTGTGGCAGCGGCGGCTGCTGTTCGACATCACGCAGCCGCTGTTGCCCGATGCCGTGGCCTGGACGGCCTGAGGACCGGAAGGGGGCGCATGGCGGGATCGGGTGAGGCCCGGCTTGCGGGGTCGCTGTCCATCGGGGCGCGGGTGCTCTGGCAGGAGCGCGAGTGGGAGGTGGTGGCCTGGCAGGGGTCGCAGGTCACGCTGGTGCCGCAGGACGGCGAGGAGGCGCCGCGGGCGGTGTCGTACCGGTGGCTGGTGGGCGCGGAGGACTTCGCCGTCGTCAGCGGCGGTACGGCGCCGGTCATAGACGGCGCGGCACTTGGCGGATGGAGGCGTCAGGAGGGCCGGGAGGAGGAGGCCGCGCTGTGGCAGGCGCGCATGGTGGAGATCGATACCGGTCTGGCGCCGGGCCGAAGCAAGCATGCGCGAGGGTTCGGGCCGGGGACGACGTTGGCCCAGCGGTGCACCGCGATGTCGGCGCGGCTGGCCGCCGAGGGCATCCGCTGTTCCGCCCACACTCTCGCCGACAAGCGGCGCAAGTGGAAAGCGGCCGGGGAGAACCCGGTCGTCCTGCTGCCTCGGCCGCGGGAGGGACGGCCGGGGGGCTTCACCGACCCGCGGTGCCTGGCTGCCATGCAGGAGGTGGTGGTCCGGCGCGCACACGCGTCGGACGTGACCATCGACGTGATCCGCGAGGAGGTCGAGGATCTCCTGCACGCGCGCTACGGCAAGGAACTCGGCGATCCGGCCGCCGTGGCGGCCCTGCTGCCCTCCCGGTCCACCTTCTACCTGCGGATGAAGGAGTCCGGCCTGGCCGATGCCCTGGACCGGCCGACGCGGGCCCGGGCCGCCCTGGCCTCCACCCCGCCGCTGCCCCACGGCGGGCGCGAGCCTGTGCTGCGGCCAGGGCAGGTGACCCAGACCGACACCACGCCACTGCGGATCCTGGCCCGCGGCGACGACGGCCGGCCCACCGCCACGGAGATGACCTCGCTCATCGATGTGTCCAACCACAGCGTGTGCGCCCTGATGATCACCCCCAGCCGTGCCGGGGACGCCGAGCGCGGCAGGGCGACGCGGGCGATCGACCTGACCCTGATGCTGGCGCAGGCCTTCGCGCCCTGGCCGGTGATGCCCGGCTGGGACCCGCTGAGCGCGGCCGCCGCCTCCAGCCTGCCGTTCGGGGCCCTGCGGACGGCGGACGAGCGGTTCACCGAGGCCACCGCCGCCCGCCCGGTTATCCGGCCCGAGCTGATCGTCTACGACCAGGGCAGCCCCTATGTGAGCGAGCATTTCACCGAGGTCTGCGACCGGCTACGCATCGCCCGCCGCCCGGCGCGCAAGAGGACCCCGACCGACAAGCCGCTCGTCGAGCATTTCTTCACCACCCTCGCGCACCGCTTCAGCCAGTACGTGCAGCACGGCTGGCAGGGCCGCAGCCACAAGAAACGCGGCCGCGGCATCGAGCGGATGCCGCTGTACACGATCCCCGAGCTCCAGCAGATGGCCCAGGAATGGGTGGCGCTGGAGCACCAGCAGACCCCCGATGCGGGGCTGCGCGATCCGTTCCGGCCCCACATCGTGCTGTCGCCCAACGACATGTACGCCGTCCAGGTGGCCCGCAGCGGCTACCGGGCGGTGCCGCTCTCCCCTGCCGAGAACCGCTTCTTCCTGCTGCCGCAGTGGGTCACCCCCGGCAAGGGCGGCTTCATGATCAACTATCGAACCTATCAGCCCATCGCGCAGGACGCCGCGCACTACCGGGAGATCCTCCTGCGCGGCGGCTCGAAACTCCCCAGCCGAGGGGACAAGTGGGAATGCCGCTTCAACCCCTACCGTCCCGAGCGGGTGTGGCTCTACGACCACACCGCAGGCACCTGGGTGACCTGCGACTTCCGGCTGCGGCACCTGCTCAACGACCCGTGGACCGCGGACATGTGGCAGGAGCACGCCGAGCGGCACTGTGCAGCCAGCGGCAGCGAGCAGGACGAGGAGGCGATCGCCCTGGCCCTGGCTCAGCGCGACCGGCGCCGCCGCAGCCGCAGGCCGCCGCCCAAGCGCACCGGGGCCGAACCACCCTTCCAGGGACTGGAGCTGGAGACCGAGCAGCCGTCCCAGGACCCGTACGCGGGTCTGGAGGAGTTCGACCTGTCGACGCTGCGGCCCTACCCGGCGCAGCCCATCTCTCCCCTGGCGCCCCCGCTCACGCCGCTCGCCCCGGCGCTGCCCGCCGGCACGGGCGGCGCGGACCGGCCCCAGGGCGGCGGGCAGGCTCCGCATCCGCTGGCAGCACTCTTCCCCGACGACGGCGACGACAGCCCGCCGGATGCCTCCGCGGCCGTAACACCGGAAGTTGCCTACGAGGTCGTCGAGGCGGAACTCCTCGACGACCTCGATCCGGACGGCGATGACGGTGACGAGGACGACGTATGGGAGATGTAGGCGCCCGGGACGGGCTGTGAACCATGCAGCCGCAGGTCAGCCCGGAGCGGACAGGTTTCCCGGCGCGGAGCCGGTCTGCCGGTGTGAGCCAGGACCGTGACGAGAGAGAGCATGATGAAGGCATCCATCGAACTGCGTGACAAACGTGAAGCCCGCCTGCGTCAGCAGCTGAAGGACACCCCGATGCGGCCTCTGCCGCTGTTCCAGCTCACCGGCTGGACCCACTTCGTCGACGAGGAAGTGGAGCCGCCCGTACTGGCGGCGGGCAGCAGCCCCACTGAGGACAGGAAGACGGACGAACATGCCATCGCCTACCACCGGCATCTGCGGATGGTGCCCACCGACGCGATGACGCATATGCAGGAGGCGGTTGTTGAGGCGGTCCACCGCAACAGCGGGTGCCGTGAGGGCCTGATGGACCATGTCATCGACGGGCCCGCGGGCACCGGCAAGACCTGTCTGCTGCGGGCGGTTGGACGCACCGCCCAACAGGAGATCGAGGCCGCCACGAATGGCAGGCGGCCAAACGCGATCCCGGTGGTGCACATCACCACTCCCGCGGACCCGGAGTTGCGGGTGAACTGGGTCTGGGAGATCGGCTCCTACCTGGGTCTCAACCCCGAGCCGAAGAGCCTCGCGGAAGTGCTGGAGATGCGCAGGCACCAGGACGTGACCCTGCCGGTCAACTATGTCCTGGAGACGGCGCAGACCCGTCTGCTGCTCATCGACGACATTAACCGTGCCTCGCCGCAGCAACTGGCGAACGTGCTGCCCTACTTCGACTACCTGCGCGACAAGCTGGGCATCTCGCTCATCTTCTGCGGCACCGGCGCCAGCCACCTCCTGCACCAGGCCCGCATCCTGGCCGGGGACCTGACCCGGGTCAGTGAGGAGAACCGGCTACGACTTCAACAGGCAGACCGCCCGCCGGCGCCCGTCTCGCCCTCACCCACCGCGCTACTGCCGGTGACCTGGCTGCACCCGCTGCCTCTGGGCACCGAGGCCAAGGAACAGGAGGTGTTCCGGCGCGTACTGGCGAGCTTCGAGGCCGACTTGAGCCTGTACCGGCTCGAGGAATACGCCCTGAGCCAGCACGCCGCCGAACTGCACCGGCGCACCGGCGGCTACTTTAAGGCCCTCACCTACGTCATCTCCACCGCCGCCGTCATCGCGATCCGCAGCGGCAGCGAGAACATCACCATGAAGGAGATCGACGCCGCAACGGCCCAACTTGGCCCCTGAATGAGCCGGAGCGGGCAGCGGGCCGTTCGCCTCGTGTCACGAACTACTCGGTGGATCCGGTTTCGCCGTCGCCTGCACGGACGCCCTCTGCCGGCACGTTGGCGTAGTCGACGCCGGGAAAGAGCCGAATGCGGCTCTCATCGACGCGGACTCTGGCTGGCCGCGGAACGTCGTCCGAGAGGCGGCAAAGCACGTCCGCTTGCTCGGGTCAAATGGCGTCGTTAGGGTGTGATCTGATGGGAAAGCAGGTACTTGGTCGCCGGTGTATCTGTAGGCCTGGGGGGTCGTCGCACAGTAGGAGCCGCATTGCGCTTTCGCATCGCCGTATCGGTTTTTCGCCGGATGATCACCCACATCGAAAACCATATTTCCTGAACAGCCTGGGGGATGCTTTTCCATGTCCATTTTCTCGCCGGAGGCGGACGGCGTCGTAAAGGTGGTCCAGGACCTGTCGAAGCGGGTCCTGAACGTCTACCGGGCGGATCCTGGCCACGTCCTGGAACACGCGAACAACGAGCGGCGCATCACGCAGGGTGGCTACGGCGAGCGACAAATCTACGAGCTGGTCCAAAACGGCGCGGACGAGAACATGGACCGCTCGCCCGGGCGCGTGGGGACGATCCACGTGATCCTGACCGCCAACCGCCTTTACTGCGCCAACACCGGCACGCCGATGACCCCGGCCGGTGCCGACACTATCCTGCGGATGGCGGTGTCGCGGAAACGGACCGGGAAGATCGGACGCTTCGGGGTCGGTGTCAAGTCGGTGCTGAGTGTGTCGGACACGCCTTGCTTCTACAGCGCCTCCGGCTCGTTCGGCTTTGACAAAGAGTGGTCGGCTGGCGTCATCCGGGAAACGGTCCCGGGCCTTTCGGTGCAGGACCCCACCCCGGTGTTGCGGATGGCGCAGCCGCTGGACCTGGCCGCGGAGCGTCGGCGTGACGAGCTGCTTGACGAACTGATGGCGTGGGCGTCGACGACGGTGGTGCTCCCCCTGCATGACGGTGCGGACGGGCGGCTGGGTCGGGACATCGTCAACTTCCCGGCGCACTTCATGCTTTTCTCCCCCCACGTGGACCGTCTCGTCCTTGAGGACACCCGTGCTGGCCACAAGCTGCGCCGGGAGATCACGCAGGAGACGCGGGGGGTCGAGCACCGAGTCGTGGAGCAGCGCAACGAGGCGCTTCACAGCAGCGAGCGCTGGTTCGTCTTCAGCGTCGACCACGAGCCCAGCCCCACCGCCGCACAGACGGCGGGTGAGCTGCACGATCGGCCTGTCGTCACCATCTCCTGGGCGGTCCCGGACAAGGGTGTCCCGCAGCGCGGGAAGCGCGGAACCTTCTGGGCCTACTTCCCCACCCACTACGACACGACCCTGACCGGCATCCTCAACGCTCCGTGGAAGACGCCCGAGGATCGTCAGAATCTGACCAAGAGCGACTTCAACGAGGAGTTGGTGACCAGAGCGGCGGAGCTCGTGGTCGACTCGATTCCGAATCTCTTCGAGGAGAAGGACCCGGGGTCCTACCTCACCCTGCTCACGGCGCGCGGCCGGGAGGCCTCCCAGTGGGGCGACGAGATGCTGAGCCAGAAGGTGCTGCAGGTGGCCGCCCGCCGGCCCTCCCTGCCGGATCAGGACGGATTTCTGCGACTCCCCAAGCAGCTGCGGCTGCACCCGGAAAATCTCGCGCCGGGCTGGCTCGAACGGTGGGCGAGTCACCCGGGGCGTCCCAAGAACTGGTGCCACCACAGTGTGGAGAGTCGTGAAAGGCGATCGAGGGCACGGGACATCCTCGAGCAGGCCCACGTCGCCCCGTCCTCGCTGCGCGAGTGGCTGGAGGCACTCGTCTCGGACCGCAGCGTGGAAGGGGCGACGTGTGCGCTGAAGCTGGCGGCTTCCATCGTGGAGACGGGCAATCAGCTTCAGGCGGCCGAGGTGCGAGACGCCAAGATACTGCTCACCGAGCGGGGCGACTTCCGCTCGCCTTCCGCCGGCAGGGTGTTCCGCCGGCACGGTGGCGTCCGCCTTCCCAACGAGACCACGGTGTACCTGCACGACGCGATCGCGCAGGACCCCGAGGTGCTGCACGCGCTGCAGGTCTTGGGCGTGGAGGAGGCCAACCCGGCCGGACGGTTGCGGGCCGCCGTCACCTCGGGCTTCGCCCGGTACCGCAACAACGACTGGGAGGACTTCTGGGCTCTGGCACGTACGGTCGAGGGCGACGAGATGGTCACGGTCGTCAAGGAGCGCCACCCCGAACCGGAGAGCGTGCTCAAGGTGTGCACTGCCACCGGTCAGTTCCGCTTCGTGCGCGACTGCATCCTGGCGGGACCTGTGGTGCCCGAGAACGGGCAGCGCGATGCCTCGGTTCTAATCGACCCGGTTTTCCACGCGGCCGACACGGAAGTACTCAAGGCTCTGGGCGCGGTGGATCGCCCGCTAACCCGGATGAGCCCTCGCTCGGACGCCTGGTTCAACGACTACAGCGGCGTCGTGTACAACCGGTTCTGCGCTTCCCTTTCGCCGCGGGTGTCCCGTCCTCGGTCGTCCTCCGTGAGCTTGATCGGCCAGGATCCCCCCGGCCCCCTGCACCTGCTGGCGGAGCTGTCGGCGGACGGTAGGGCCGCCTTCACACGGGAGCTGCCCGACCTTGGGATCGTGCCCGACTGGCGGTGCATGCGGACCAGCGGTCAGGGTGACGTCCTGCGCGTGGAGTCACCCCTGGTCTGGATGCTCCGTGAGCAGGGCATGCTGGGCACCTCGATCGGGGTGCGGCGGCCGCATGCCGCGGTGAGCCCCGAGCTGGATGTGGACGGCCGTCTCCTTCCCGTTGCCGAGGTTGCCGTCGCGTACGCGCGTGCGCTGGGGCTGCCCTCCAAGATCCACGATGTGCCCGCCAGTTTGTGGAGTGAACTGGCCGAGCGCGCGGACTCGGGGACGGATGCCGCCTTCGTTGGAGGTGCCTACGCTTTTCTGGCCACATCGGCGCCTGCAGGCACTCTCGAGGACGGGCGCCTGTTCCGCTGCCGGGTGGGCGAGAACTGGGAGATGCAGCACAGCAAGAGTATCGCCGTCACGTTCGAGGAGGATCAGTACGAGGTCTTGCTCCGTGAGCGCGTGCCAGCGCTCCTGGTCCCCACGGACGCCGACGCGCATCTGCTCGTCGACCGGTTCCGTTTCCGGGTCCCCTCCGACCTCTTGGTCGAGGAAATCCACTCCGTCCCGCTGACGGAGCCGGTCCCGGTGACGGACGTCTTTCCTCGGCTGCGCCAGGTGCTTCCTCGGGGAGCGGCCTGGAAACTGGCGCACTGCTCCGAGCTGGTCAGGATTGTCCGTGGCCCGCAGGAGGGGCGGCGCGAACAGGCACTGACCGAGACGCTCGACGGGCTCACGGTGTTGTTGTGCGGGGAGCGTGACGAGGAGTCGACCCTGCAGGCCCTGGACCGGCTCCTCGGGCTGCGGCTGGGGGCCGAGGGATGTCGGGGGCTCCTGCGTCAACAGGCGCGGGACCGTGACGACAAGAGGTTGCTGATGGTCCGCCAGGAGGCGGATCTGTCCAAAAAGCTCCTGCTCGCCGTCGGCGATGGCCGGTTGATAGACGAGCTGCCCCCGGGGCTGGCGCTCGCCGATGCGGAGCTGCGCAAGGTCCCGGTCGACGGCCTGCGGGCGGCCGAGCTGCTCCTGGCCGCTCACGGGGAGGACGTCTTGCGCGTCCTTGCACCGGCGCTCGCCGAGGCGGGTTTCAACGTGCCGCAGATGTGGACGGGCGGTTCAACTGCACGCAGTTTCGTGCGCACCTACGGCTTTCCGGAGTCCTGGGCTGGTGACCCGCAGACCCCCGGCAGCCCGAACCCATACGAGACGGTCCCGGGCCCGCGCAAGCCGCTGAAGTTGCACACCTACCAGGAAACCCTGGTGCAGCGCATGTACGACCACCTCGCCCAGGGCGAGGAAAAACGAGCCATGCTGCAGATCCCCACCGGCTCGGGCAAGACGCGGATCGCCGCCGAGGCCGGCGTCCGGGCGCTGCGTGACGGTCTCCTCGACGGCCCGATCCTGTGGATCTCCCAGAGCCAGGAACTGGCGGAGCAGGCCATCGAAACCTGGGCCTACGTCTGGCAGACCGAGGGAACGGACCAGCCGCTGCGCATCACCCGCTTGTGGGGCGGCATCCCGGACGCCGTTCCCGTCGCCGACGGGCCGCAGGTGGTCGTCGCCATCGACGACACCGCCGTCAACCGGCTCCCGAAGGAGGACTACGCCTGGCTGCGCGAGTGCGCCCTCGTCATCGTCGACGAGGCTCACTTCGCCGTGCCGAAGACCTACACACGGATCCTCGACGCCCTCGGCATCGACCAGTACCGGACCTCACGCCACCTGATCGGCCTGACGGCGACCGCCTTCCGCGGGGACAGCGACGACGAGACGCGGACCCTGGCCTCCCGTTTCGGGCACAAGCGCCTCGACTTCGGCGTCTTCGACAACCACGACGCCTACCGGCACCTGCAGTCGTTGAAGGTTCTGGCCGAGGTCGAGCACGAGGAACTCCCTGGCGGTTCCTACGTGCTGTCGTCGAAACAGGTGGCTGAGATACAAAGGACGCACGCGATGGCCCTGCCCGCGGACGTCGTCAGTCGCCTCGCCAAGGACGTCGAACGCACCCGGCGCATCGTGGACCGGATCGAGGAACTGCCCTCCGACTGGCCGGTCCTGGTCTTCGCCACCTCGGTGGAGCACGCCCAGGTCCTTGCGGCCCTCCTGCAGGACCGCGGCATCACGGCGGCATCGATCGAGGGGCGGACGCCGCCGAGCATCAGGCGGCGTCGCATCGCCGCGTTCAAGGACAACAGGATCAGAGTTTTGACCAACTACAAGGTGCTGACCCAGGGATTCGACGCCCCGGCCGTCCGTGCCGTCGTGGTCGCCCGCCCCACGTTCAGCCCCAACACATACATCCAGATGATCGGCCGGGGCCTGCGCGGCGAGCTCAACGGAGGCAAGGAATCCTGCCTGATCCTCAACGTGGCCGACAATATCGAGAACTTCGGTCGGGGACTCGCCTACACGCGCATGGAGCACCTGTGGCACGGGGAAACCCGCTGACCGCATCCACGACCGTCACGGCGGACGGACGGATGCCCGGTACCGCGTCGTCGAAGAGCCGGCACAACGCACGACATCAGTGACCATAGGTGCGCCAAAACCGGCGAGCACTTCACGCCGGTCGGGTGGATCGGACCCCTGGCCTTGGAGGGCCACGCCGGCGAGACCTCATCGTCCCTGCCTTCGCGTACGCCGCCTCGGTGGGGTGCGGAAGCGACTGCGATCGCCGGCCGAGCCCGCCCCCCAAGGCAGCTTGAGCTCCCAGCGGCTAGGCCAGGGCCTCGCCTCTGCCCAGGCCGGGGCCCTCCTCCCCGTGCCACCCGGATGGTCAGTACAGTGATCGCCACTATCGACGGTGGGGGTACGGGGGGCGTCATGGCGCGGCTCGGCATACACCGCGACTTCCTGATGGAATTCGCGGGACTCGAAAAGCACGTGCAAAAACGCGTTTTCGAGGTGTTCGAGAAGTTCGCCGCCGCCACGCACGCCGGGCTCCACCTGGAGAAACTGACGCACCAGCGCGATCCGCGCCTGCGTACCATCCGGATCACCGACTTTTGGCGCGGTGTCGTCCTCAAATCCGATCAGGGTGATGGCTACCTGCTGCTGAAGGTGTTGCCGCACGACAAGGCCAACCATTGGGCGGCAAACCATCGCGCCTCCGTGAACGCGGCCAGTCAGGGCATCGAGATGCGTGACGACGTGGCCCTGGAGCGGGCGACCACCGAACTGTGGGCGGCGACACGGCAGGACGGCACGCGGCTGTTCGCGGAGTCGGCCTACCCGGACAAGGTGTTGCGCAGCCTCGGCGTCGACGCCGAGATCATCCCCATTGTTCGGCTCATCCCCGACGAGGCTCACTTGGAGGCGTTGCATCGGGTCCTTCCCGAGCAGCAGTACGACGTCCTGCTCGGGCTGGCCAGCGGGATGTCCCCCGAGGCCGTGGACCGCGAGGTGGTGCAGGTGTATGCGACGGCGTCCCGGGATGCGACCGACCAGGCGGCCGACCCCCTGGATGCGGCCATGACCCACGCGCGCGGCCGCATCGCCCTGGTGTCGGGCACGGAGGAGCTGCGCGAGATCTTGGAGAGGCCCTTCGATGCCTGGCGCGTGTTCCTACACCCCAGCCAGTACCGGATCGCCTACCAGGAGTCCTACCGTGGTCCCGCCCAGGTTCTCGGGGGCCCGGGCACCGGGAAGACGGTGGTCGCCCTGCACCGCGCCTTGCACCTGGCTCGGCGGCTGCCGGTCGACGCGCCGGACGGCTGCATCCTGCTCACCACCTACACCCGGGCGCTGGCAGTGGAACTGGAGCGCTGCCTGGGCCTGTTGATTGCCGACGACCGGCTGCGTGCGAAGATCACCGTGATCAACGTGGACGCGCTGGCCTACGACGTCGTGCGCGGCACGCACAGCGGCAGCCCCGTCAAGCTGGTCACCGACCAAAAGGAGATCAAGGCCCGCTGGGCCCGCATCATCCGGCGGCTGAACCTCAACTTCGCCGACGTGTTCTTGGACCAGGAGTGGCACCATGTCGTCCTGGCCCAGGACCTGCGCAACCCCGAGGCCTACCTCAAGGCCCCCCGCCACGGACGCGGCACGGCCCTGCCGCCCATCCAACGACTGCTGGCGTGGCGCGCCATCGAAGCGTTCGAACAGCAACTGCACCAGTTGGGCGAGCGGACCTTCCTGCAGATCTGCGTGGAAGCCACCAGCCGCCTGACCGACCAGGCCGAACCGCCATTCCGTCACGTGATCGTGGACGAGGCACAGGACCTCCACCCGGCCCAGTGGCGCTTTCTGCGTGCGCTCGTCCCGGAGGGTCGCGACGACCTGTTCATCGCGGGCGATGCCCATCAGCGCATCTACGGCAACAAGGTGTCGCTGCGATCCCTGGGCATCTCGATCACCGGGCGTTCCCACCGGTTGCGGATCAACTACCGGACCACGCACGAGATCCTGGACTGGGCCTCGTCCCTGCTCACCGGTATTCCCGTCGACTCGGTCGACGACGACGTCTCGCTGGCCGGCTACCGCTCCACTCTGCACGGTCGCCACCCCACCCTCGCGCCGCACCCTTCCAAGGCCGAGGAGATCGCCGCGGCCGTCGCCCGGATCGCTGAGTGGACGGCTTCGGGGGTGGCCCCCGAGGACATCGCCGTGGCCGTGCGCTTCATCCAGCTGGGCCGGGACCTGGCGACCGCGTTGGAGCGGGCCGGCCTCCCCACGCACGTCCTGGGCAGCTCGGCGCCCGGAGCAGGGGTACGCATCGCGACGATGCACCGGATGAAGGGACTGGAGTTCCGCTGCGTCGCCGTGCTGGGCGTCAGCGAGGGCATTGTGCCGATGCGTGCCGCGATCACCCCCATCGACGTCGACCCGCAACAACACCAGGAGGACATCGCCACCGAACTGAGCCTGCTGTTCGTGGCCTGCACACGCGCTCGAGAGGACCTGCTCGTCTCCTGCCACGGAACCCCGAGCCCATTCCTCGCTCCCGTTGCCGACGACGGGATGGGAGCAAAACGGTGACCGCGCAGCCGGGTCGTGGTCGGCGAGCACGACCTTCCGATGACGACGAAGGTGCCATCCCGCATCTCCGACACGTCGGGGCAATTGTCGTAGCCGGTCGACCCGCGCTCTGCCGGGGGGCGGACCCGACACGGCACAGGGAACTCCCAGGTGACAGGATCGGCGCCATGAGCACCGAGACCAACTGGGTGTACCGCGTGGACGAGCCGCGCGGCTCGGCAGGCCGGCACTTCTACGGCGACGACCCCGAACGGTGGCGGGGGACGATCACGAGCGCTCACCTGGCCGAGGGCGCCCAGCACGCCGCCGCCCTCGTCGTCACCGACCTGATCACCGAGTGGGACCGGGAAGGCTGCAAGTTTGGAAAACACGTCCACGTGCTCGTGTGGGAAGGCGTGGAGGGAAGCAAGGAGGACGTCACCCTCCGCGGAGATCCGGCCGGACCTCCGCGGAGGGTGCCTCAGGCACGTGGGAGTGGTCGCAGGTCTGGCGATGTGGTGATGCCACCCCTCGTGCTCTTGCGCCCTCCGTCTGAGCACGTGCGTGCAACCGCCCGGACCTCGTACCCGGGGCGGGTCATCGCACCGAAGCCTGCTGCGCGAGGAGAGTGCCCGGGAGAGGTCTTGGTTCAGGTCAGATTCCCGGTTTCGGCCAACTCCGCCAGCGCGTCCTCGGCGCGGCGCAGCACGATGCGGCCGTCACCGGCACTGTAGGCAAGGACTCGGGTGCCGGGGGTCAGGCCGGCCTCGACCAGGATGCCCATGGGGATCTCGGCTCGGCCGTTTTCGTCGATCTCCACTTCGGAGGGTTCGCGCAGCATGGAGCCAGTCTTCCACTCTGACTGTGTCCTGTTCCGCCGCCGGTCGGCCGGGGCGGGGTTGCATGGTGCGTCGGACCTGTGGCACAAGGCCGCGCCACTCGCCGATGGTGTCGGGCTAGTCTCGGCACCGTCCGCCAAGATCCCTATGTTTGGTCTGGAGAGGTGCACGCGGCATGACGATGGCAGGGTTCGACGATGTCGAGAAACCGGCACCGCCACAGCAGCATCGTGCCGACCGTCTCGTCCCGCGCCTGCGTTCATTGGAGATCTGTGCCGGTGCGGGGGGACTCGCGCTCGGTCTGGAACGTGCGGGTTTCGACCCGGTGCTGCTCTTGGACGACCGACCGGTGGCCTGCGAAACACTCCGCGTAAATCGTCCCGAATGGGATATACGGGTCGTCGATCTCATGGCCTTCGATCCCGCGGAAGAGCAGCAGGTGTACGACGTCGACCTCCTCGCCGGCGGGCTTCCCCGAGTCAAGGGAACCGCGGCGGTCAACCGCTCACGCGGTAGTGCCATCGAACTGGGCCTGTTCAAGGCGGCCATCGAGCTGGTGTACGGGGTGCAGCCGCGGGCTGTGTTGTTGGAGAACGTGCCGGATGTGGTGACCAAGGAGGCGTATGCGCCGTTGCGTGACTTCGTGGCGGCGGAGCTGGGGCATCTCGGCTACGAGCACGCGTGGTTCGTCCTGAACGCTGCCGACTACGGTGTTCCGCAGGATCGGGGGGAGGGGGTGCTCGTCGCGTTCAAGAGCGATGGTCTGGGCCGCTTTCGCGCCCCCGAGCGCCTGCTGGAGCCGCCGCTCACGGTGGGAATGGCGTTGGGTGAGTCGATGGCCGCCGGCGGGTGGGACGGTGCGACCGCGTGGGCCGCGCAGGCTGACCGTCTGGCCCCGACCATCGTCGGGGGGTCGTGGGAGCGCGGTGGCCCCGATCTCGGCATGACGGGTTCCAAGCGGGCGTGGGCGCGCATGGGTGTGGACGGCGGCACGATCGCGGATGCCGTGCCGGGGCCGGACTTCCACTGGGATCCCGCATTGGGGCGCGAGGGCATGATGGCGCTCACCGTAGAGCAGGTCGCCCTGCTGCAGGGCTTTCCCGACGACTGGAAGATCATGGGGCGCAAAACCGCCCGCTACCGGCAGGTGGGCAACGCGACCCCGCCTCCGCTCGCCGAGGCCTTGGGGCTGTCGATCCGAGCTGCCCTCCTGGCTCAATGAGCAGGTGCGGCACCGCCGCCGGCCGGGTCGCTATACACTCCCAGATCATGACCGCCGCACAGCCTCACCAGTCCTCATCTGCACCTTTGCGTATCGTGGACTTGTTCGCTGGCCCCGGAGGTCTGGACATCGCCGCCAAGATCCTCGATCAGAAGACCATCGGCATCGAGTGGGACAACGACGCCTTCGAGACGCGGCAGGCCGCCGACCTGCTCACCGTGCACGGCGATGTCCGTGACTACGGTCCGAACAGCGAGGAGGTGCGCGAGGCGACCGTGCTGGCGGGCGGGCCACCGTGCCAGACCTTCACCGTGGCCGGCTCGGGCGCCGGGCGCCGAGCACTGGACCTGGTGTTGTCGCTGGTGGAGGACCTCGGCAGGGCAAAGGACGTCGAAGGCCTCCACCTGGTCATGAAGGAGGCCGAGGGCTTCGACGACGAGCGAACCGCGCTGGTTCTGCAGCCGCTGAAATGGGCGCTGGAGGCCCATTTCCGGGAGCAGCCGTACGAGGCCATCGTCTTGGAGCAGGTGCCCGCCGTGCTTCCGGTCTGGGAGGCGATGGGCGAAGTTCTCGAACGGATCGGCTACCAGTTCCCCCGGGTCGAGCCGGCGACGCCGGAGGAGGATGGCCAGCTGCTTTTGGGCGAGGTCACCGGTGCGCGCCGACCGGCCAAGCCGCCTCGGCGCGCCTTCGTGCTCCACACAGAGGAGTACGGGGTGCCGCAGACCCGCCGCCGGGCCGTGCTCCTGGCGCGTCTGGGTGAGCGTCCACGTTTTCCCGAGCCCACCCACCGTCGTTACCGCAAGGGCGTTGCGGCCTCCGTGGGTGCCCCGGAACTTGAGCCATGGGTATCGATGGGCAAGGCCCTGGGGCGCAAGGACCACTTCGTGGTCGTGTCGAACTACGGGACCGGCGGGGATCCCAAAGCACGCGGCCGGCGCGAGGCGACGACCCCGTCGGCCACGGTCACAGGGAAGATCTCCCGGAACCGGTTGCAGACCCGGGACGGCAGGGACATCGGCCGCTTCACCCATCAGGAGGCGGGCCAACTTCAGTCGTTCCCCCTGGCGTACCCGTGGCGCGGCGGCGCCATCGCCCAACAGATCGGGAACGCCATCCCGCCGCGGCTGGGCGTGCACATCCTCAGCGCTGCGCTCGGGCTCGAGCCACCTGGCCGGGAGGTGTGGAAGCGCTTGGAGAACTGGACGCCTCCCGCGTCTTCCGGCACGGAGCAAGCACCGGGCACGGCAGGTTGATCACATGCCGGGGCGCTGGGCCTCGGTCGCCTGCTACGGGATGACGCTGGGGTCCGCCGGTCGCAGGGTTGGCCGCTGTCTCCTGGGGGCCTCGGCCAGGAGTTTGTCGAACAGGGCGACGAGGGTGTCCACGGACTGTGCGCTCACGCGTCCGTCGTCGGGCCCGTCCGGCAGCCGCTCAAAGGGTACAGCCGGGGCGTCCTGGGCCTCGGCGATCCAGTCCAGGACGGCTTCCCCCTCTCCCCCGGGGTCGGGTGCCAGAACGTCGTAGACGAGGGTGCTGCCTGCGGTGTTGACGGCGGAGGACAGCGCGTTGACGTGATCGCCCGGGCGTGGGATGCCGTCGGCGATCAGGCGGTCGAGGATCCGCACAATCGCCAGAGCGGTGGGGCGGTGGTCGATGACGTCCAGCCGCAGGGTGGTGTTCAGGACGTCCTGCACGCGGCAGGCGGTTTCCACCGGGCGGTAGTCGGCGCCGTCGCGGAAGAGTTCCGCCGCCCACCACAGACGAGAGAAGGCCTGGGTATAGTGCGCGCCGCTGAAGCGGGAGGTGGCGGTGGATTCGGTGCCCTGGTGGCGCCAGAGGACGTAGTCCGGTGCGACGAGCAGGGCGAGGTAGTTCCACAGCCGGCCGTCGGCGGCCTCGGCCCGGGTCAGGCGCAGGGTGGCGTGCAGGCGGGGGGCGAGCCAGGCATCGGCAGCGGTGCGCTGGTCGTCGAAGCGTCGCATCGCCTCCTCCAGCAGCTGCCGGAGGGGGGCGGTGTGCCGGCGTGCCTCGGTGGGGGGCAGCAGGGTGGCGGCCTTGCGCAGGGCGACCTGAGGTGGTGTCTCCTGCCCGGATTGAATGGTGTGGCTGAGGTATTTGGCCACGACCGCGTCGGGGAGCAGGCCGAGCACCGGGGGGATGTCGTGGGGGGTGGCTCGGGGCATCAGTTCACGCCCTTGTCCGTGCGGTCGACGGTGCGCACCGCGTTGGTCAGTTTCTTGGTGACGCGGCTGCGTTTTCCGGCCGCGTACTGGATCGCGCTCTGCAGTTGGGACCACCCGAATCCCTGGGTGCGGCGCTCGTTGATGTCGTAGAGGGCGTCGGTGGGTTGGCGGCCGGGCAGGACGTCGGGGAGCATCGTGCGAACGACAGCCTCACGCCAGCCCGTGGGCATGACCGGGGTGCCGTCCTCGTCGACGTCGAGGTCGCTGATGGCGGTGTGGAACATGGCCGTCCAGGCGTCCTGGGCGATGTGGCTGGCGGTCATGTCGCGCAGCACGCGTTCGGCCGTGGTGCCCCCCTTGGCGGTCAGGACCTCCATCAGGCCTTCGACGGCGGTGGTGTTGAGGTAGACGGTCGGGGTGTCGGCGCTGGTCTCGACGATCCAGGGTGCCTCGCGGAAGGGGCGCAGCCACTCGTGCGGGCCGTCGCGGAAGTCCACCTCGACGATGTCGATCTCCCGGCGTCGGATGGGGGTGGACTCGCGCAGGTCCACATACCAGTCCTGTTCGGCGGAGCCGACCAGTCGGCCGGCTACACCCCCGACAGTGGCGATGGCGTGCACGGTGAGCGTGGCGCGGCGCAGGTGGTGGTCTTTGCCGAGGTCGATGGTGCCGTGCCAGTCGCCGCCGGGCGTGCGGGCCAGGCGGGCGGTGGTGCGCGTGTTGGTGGCCTTTTCAGTGAGGACGGCCAGGCAGGTGACGTCTGTGAAGGGCCCCTCGGCGAGCTCGGACTCGGGGAGGCGGGCCTTGAGGTGGAGCGTGGCCCGCGTCCAGTGTTCGCGGCCTGATCGGTGCAGGGCGACGGTGCGTTCGCTCGTGGACACCTGCGCGTACGGCAGCGGGGTGCCGTCCACGGTGACGGCAGTGATGTCGAAGGCGATGTCGCCGAACAGGGTCGGGTAGGGGAAGACGGATTTCACGCGGCGCCTTTGCGGGGCTGGAGGATGTCGACGGCCAGGCGTGCGAAGGCGCCCTTGACGGGGTGGGTGGCGGGGTCGGTCACGCCGGTGAAGACGGCGGTGCGCACGCCGGGTTCGATGATGATGTGGCCGCCTTCGGCGCGGCAGCTTTCCGAGCCGACCAGCAGCGACCAGTCGATGGTCGGCCTGCCGCCGGAGCGTACGTCGAATTTGGCGACGGGGGTGAGCAGCCAGGGGTCGTCGGCGTCGGGGAGTTTGAGGGTGACCGTGACGTTCCAGGCCCCGGTGTCTTCCAGGTGGGCGCTGAGGGTGCGCACCGTGGGGAAGGACTGCGTGCGGCGTGGGCCGGCGCCCGCGGTGGTGTCGGTCTCGAGGGTGAGCAGTTCACGCAGGACGCTCGGTCCGCCGCTGCGGGTGGCCTCGCGGCGGACGGCGAGGGAGCGTGCCGCCTTGTCGATGCCGTGGCGGAATTCTTTGATGCGGCTGAGCGCGCCGCGCTCGTAGCTGGTGGTGAGTTCCTCGGTGCGGTCCCAGCGGTCGTGTTCCGGCGGCTCCGAGGCCCGCAGGAACGCCTCCGCCAGGTCGACGTCCTCGCCGGTGCGGCCGGTGGCGTAGCCGGCCAAAAGGACGGCCTGGAACGGCATGGTGCCCAGCGGCAGGTCGCGGGGCCGCTGTTCGGTGATCGTCATGCGGTTGCCGCGCATGCACACGATGCGGTTGAAGCGCTCGTCGGCGTCATCCGCCGGGGTGAGCAGCAGGACGGCCTGGTGTTCGCGGCCTTTGTCGCGGGCGCGGCCGGTGCCTTTGAGGGGGGTGACGATGAGGGGGACCTCGGCGTGGGCGACCTGGTCGCCGGCAGTGAGCTCCGGAACGGTCTGGCCGTCGATGTAGGCCTGCAGGGCCCGGCTGAGGGTCGCGTGATGGGCGTGGGGATCGACCCGCTCCTCGGCAATGACCACTTGACCGTTACGCAGAGTAGTGACCCGAGCATCCAGCAAGGGGCCAGCGTCGCGGCCGCCGATCATCGCGGCCCAGAATCCGTCGGCGAGAGAGCGGACGCACTTGTCGTGCATCTCCTGCAATGTCACGGTGTCCCCGGAGGCGTCGTGGGCGCCAACGATGAGAAACGACGTGCCGGGTTCGTCGCTCATGCGCTCCAAGTACAAGTCACGCACGGTTCGTTCGTCGGCCCACCAGGATCGGGCAACGTCTTTGCGTTCGGGATCGGTGTCGGGTTCGCCGAACCATGCGGGTCCGGCGTAGGCCTCGCCGTCGAGGGTGTGCCAGGGAAGGTCGAGGCGGCCCACGGTGCGTCGTTGAGTGCGTCCCTCGTGGGCCTCGCTGAGCGTGGAGTTCACCAGGACGAGGCCGAAGCGGCTGGTGGCCCAAAGAGTGGCTTTGCCCAGTCCGTAGGAGCCACCCGCACGGCCTCCTTGGCTCTTGTGGGAGTCCAGGGTGCGGCGGACGACCGCGGCATAACGGCCGTCGCCGTATTCGGGACCGGTGAGGCCGCAGGCGTTGTAGTCGTCGATGCGTAGCAGCAAAAGGGAACGCCTTGAGGTCAGTTCGTCGAGGGCGGCACGCAGACCGCGAGAGACCTTCTGTGTGCCGGCGGCCGCCTGCTCGTAGTGCGCGCTCAGTTCCTCCCAGTGCGCGGCCTTGAGGAAGGCGTCCAGGTACTCGCCGCTGAGCTCGTGGAGCATGTAGTGCACGCGTACCGGCTGTTGCGGGTCGAAACGCTCATCGAGGGAGTTCTGCGTGGCCTCACGAGCGAGGACGGACAGGTCGGCGTCGAAGGCGAAGGCGGCCACGTTGCCGTACTCACGGCCGCCGTCGGAGTGAGCCGGCCGGTGTTGCCAGGAAAGAGGCAAAGCGAGGGGAACGTCGGCCGTCCTGGTCATCAGTGAGGCCAGATCGGTGCCGAGGATGTGCGCGATGTGCGCCTTCGCGTCCTCGCGTGGCTCGGCTCGTCCGGTGATCCAGGCCGAGACGGCGGCGCGTGTCTTGCCCAGTTCGCCGGCGAGTTGGGCCTGGGTCATGCCTGCGCGCCGCAGTTGACGCCCCAGCCACGGCCCGAACGCTTCTGCCTGCTGCCCTGTCATGGGGTGGATCGACCTCCGTCGGCGTTCGTCCCGGAACGGCAGTTCACCCGTAGCCTAGCAGGCATTTTTGACACCTAAGCATGCGTCAATTTTTGTTAGACGAGGCTGGTGCCGGTGGGCTCATAGCAGGCACCACTGACAACGCCGTCCCAGCCGACCAGGCCGCGAAGTTGTTGAAAGTTGGTGGACATGGCGGGCCACACGGGTATAACGTCCCGGCTTGCGACGAGGGGAACTCTCCGATCGGGCTTGGGGAAGCCTGCGGAATGCACGTCTCCCGTCGCCATGTGAACACGCGGTTAAGGGGGGCCACTCGTGCGCAGCCATCGATTCCTTGCAAGACGTCGGCGACCGGCAAGCCGCCTCGCGCTCGCGTAACTACCGCAGGCCCGACGCTTCCCACAACCTCCTGCGCACGCTGTGCGCCCGAGCCGTGCGCTCCGCCCTCAGGGGGTGGGCCGCTCGTCTCGCGTTTTTCTCCCGGCATATCGGACCGGTGGTCTGCTTGGTACGCGGATGGTCCGTGCCGGTGCGCCACCCGCCTTCGAGGAGTACACACCTTCGTGAACAGACATGCGGACAGTGCCGTCCTGACGAAGATCGCCGAGCTCACCGAGCTGGCTTTGGGCACCTACGCCTTCAATCCCGACCGTGTCGAGGAGGACGCCAACGGCGAGCGCCGTATCCACCAGGGCGGATACGGGGACCGGCAGCTCTTCGAGCTGGTGCAGAACGCCGCGGACGAACTGCGCGAGCAGCAGGGGGGCAAAATCCACGTGATGCTCACCGAGGACCACCTGTACTGCGCGAACGAGGGAACCCCGATCACGCCGGACGGCGCGGACACCATCTTGCGCATGGGCGTCTCCCGCAAGCGAGGCGGGCAGATCGGCCGCTTCGGGGTGGGCGTGAAGTCCGTCCTGTCGGTGACGCGCACCCCGCAGTTCTTCAGCACCTCCGGATCGTTCGGATTCGACGCGGACTGGTCGGCGGCCAAGATCCTCGCCGCCGTCAACAAGGGACGCGCCGATCGGGGACTCGCGCCGGTGGACACGGTCGGCGAAACCCCGGTGCTCCGCGTGGCCAGGCCCCTGGACGTGGAATGGGAGTGCGCCCGCGACGAGCACCTGCGCGCGCTGCTGTCCTGGGCCACGACCGTCGTACGGCTGCGCCTGCTGCCGGGAGCGGCGGAGCGTTTGGGCCTGGACATCCATCAGGCGGGCCGGGGACGCAACGACGGCGCCCGCGAGGAGTTCCCGCGTCTGTTCCAGCTCTTCTCCCATCATGTGGGCACGGTGGTGCTGGAGGACGTCCGCGTGATGCCGAAGGTGCGCCGCGAGATCACCGTGGAGCACGACGGTGCCTTGCACACTGTCCGTGAGGCGCGCGGCGGCTCCCCCGCCCAGGTGGAGAGGTTCCGTGTCTTCATGGTGCCGCACCAGGTGACGGACGAGTCCCGTAACGCCGCCGGTGAACTGCACGCCCGCGTCACCATCGACGTCTCCTGGGCGGTACCTGAGTACAAGGTCAACGACCAGGGCATCCGGCAGGTCCCCAACGAGCGCGGATGGTTTTGGTCGTTCTTCCCGACCAAGTACGCCACCACGCTCAGCGGTGCGCTCAACGCGGCCTGGAAGACCAACGAGGACCGGCAGAACCTGCTCACCGGCAGCGCACTCAACGAGGAGCTGCTGCGGGTCGCGGCCAACCTGGTGGTCGGTTCCCTGCCGGAGCTGGCCGAGCCCGAGGACCCGGCGGCCTACCTCCCGCTGCTGCCCGGCCGCACCAAGGAGTCGCCGAACTGGGCGTGTGCCCGACTGACCGAACTCGTGTGGAGGTTGACGGCCCAGAACCCGTCCCTGCCCGACCAGGACGGCACGTTGCGCATCCCGGCCGAGCTGCGTATCCACCCCGAGGGACTGCCGAGGGAGGCTCTGGAGCTGTGGCGTACGTATCCCGGTCGTCCCCGTAACTGGGTGCACCACTCCGTGGAGGTGGGTGGGCGGCGCGGCAAGCTGACCCACTTCCTGACCGCCGCGGACAGGCCGGTGGAGTCGGTGCGCGACTGGCTGGAGGCGCTGGTCGAGGACGGCACCGTCGAGGCCTCCGCCGCCGCGATCCGTCTGCTGTCCCAGCTCCTGGACAAGCTGCCGTCCGACCAGACGCAGGATGCCCGCCGGGCGCGGATCGTCCTGACCGCCGGGCACGGTTTCGTCGCGCCCGTTGCGGGCAGCGTCTTTCGCAACTCCGGCATCGACGGCCTGCCCGATGACCTGGTGTACGTCGACGAGCGGATCGCCTCCGACCCGTCCCTGCTCCTGCACCTGGACCGTGTGGGGATCCGCGACGCGGACAGCCGCGGCCGGTTCGAGAGCGTGCTCGACCAGGGCTTCGCCGGCTACACCGCCGACTCGTGGGCCCGTTTTTGGGAGTTGCTGCGCAGCGCCGGCGGCAGCGCGCAGGTGCTGACCATCCGTGCGAAGGTGCCGAAGCACGACGAGATCCTGCACGTCAAGACGGTCGCCGGCGCCTTTCGTCCCATGAGGGACTGCCTGCTGCCCGGCAAGGTCGTACCAGCGGACGGCTCTCGGGACGCGGAGATCGCCGTCGACCTGTCCGTCCACGACGCCTCCACCCTGCGGGAACTGGGCATGAAGGACCGCCCCGCGCGGGGCCACCACCCCGAGCAGGACCCCTGGTTCGAGACCTACCACCGCGCCCTGCACGAGGCGTACCTGGAAAGCCTCGACTCCACGGCCCACCGTGTACAGATGAGTACCGTGCGTCTGGAGGGCTCGCCGACGGCCGGTCCGCTCCACCTCTTCGAGCGTCTTTCGTCCGAGGGCAGGGCCGCGTTCCTCGACGCCGTGCCGACCGACGGGCTCGTGGAGTCCTGGACGCGGCAGATCGGCCGCAATGTGAGCACCCGCACCCGGGTCCCCTCCCCCATCCTGTGGCTGCTGCGCCGGAGCGGGACGGTGCACACCTCCAAGGGACTGGTGTCGGTGTGTGATGCCGTCGGCCCGCAGCTTGCCGCCTACGCGCACGTCCTGCCCGTTGCCACCCAGCTCGAGCAGGACAAGGCGCGCCGTCTGGGACTGCCGACCTCGGTGGAGGAGGTCGCGCCGCGACGCTGGTCCCACCTTCTGGAGCTGGCCAAGAGCAGTGAGGACGACGCCCTGGTCGGCCGCACGTACGCCACGTTGATCCGCGTCGCACTGGAACTGGTGGTGGTCGAGGAGACGGTGCGCTGCCGGGTGGGCGAGGAGTGGCAGATGCGCCCGGACAACGAGATCGCCGTGGCCCTGACGCGCGCCGAGTACGAGGAGCTGATCCGGGAGAAGCACCCCGCGCTCCTCGTCGACGCCGAAGGCGATCGCGAGCAGGCCGAGTTCATGATCACCGAGTGGGGGATGCGGCGGGTTTCGGACGTCGTCGAGAAGCGGGTGCGCGTCGTGCCGGTGGGCCTGCCGGTGCCGCTGGTCGACGAGTACCCGCCGCTGCGTCAGCGCCTGGGCAGCCGCGCCAACGGCCTGATGTTGCAGCGCTGTTCGGAGCTGGAGGAAGTCGTCCGCACCCCCAACGGCAGCCGGACCAAGCCGCTGGACGGGACCCGGCAGGAGCACACGGTGCTGGTGCCCGACCGTTTGTCGGTCGAGGAGGCACTCGTCATCGCCGACCGCGAGTTCGGCTGGCACATGGGGGTCTCCGGGTGCCGGGCCTTGATCCAGAAGTACGAGGCGGACCAGGCCGACCGCGCCTATCAGGCCCGCCTGGCCGCGATCCGCCGCAGCGACAGCGTCATCGACAAGATCGCCATGATGATCGACGAGGAGGACATCAAGAGGGAGTTGCCCACCGGTCTGCTGGCCAGCGAGATCTCCGAGACCGGCCGTGAGCCCGATGCACGCCGGCTTGCCGAGATGGCCTACAACGCGCACGACGAGTCGGTGCTGCGGGTGCACGCCAAGGACATCGCCGCCCAGTACGCCAACGCACCGCGCTACTTCGATGGCAGCGCCTCGGCGCTGCGGTTCGTGACCGATCTGGGCTTTCCCGACTCCTTCGCCGGCGCGCGCGTGCCCTCCCCGCCGGCCAGGGAGGAGGCGCAGGGGCCCACGGAATTCCCCGCTCTGCACGCCTACCAGGAGCGTCTGGCGTCGAAGCTGACGGAGCTGTTGACGCTGCCGACGCCGCAGCGGGCCATGCTCAGCCTGCCGACCGGAGCGGGCAAGACCCGTGTCACGGCCGAGGGCGTCATCCGTTGGATCCGCGAGGCGGGCACCCCGGCGGGGCCGATCCTGTGGGTCGCGCAGACCGAGGAGCTGTGCGAACAGGCCGTGCAGTCCTGGAAGTTCGTGTGGGAGAAGGTCGGTGCGGACCAGCCGCTGGTCATCGACCGGCTGTGGAGCAGCAACTCCGCCACCCCGGTCACCGGCCGCCCGCATCTGGTCGTGGCGACCGATGCGAAGCTGCGGGTCTGCCTGCACACGGACGAGTACGCGTGGCTGCGTGGGGCGTCCCTGGCGCTGGTCGACGAGGCGCATGTGGCGACGTCGCCCGAGTACACCAAGATTTTCGAGCAGCTCGGCCTGACCCGTTGGGAGACCTCCCGTCACCTGGTCGGTTTGACCGCCACCCCGTTCCGCAACGACGCCGATCGCACCCGGCAGCTCGCCCAGCGGTTCGGCAATCGCCGCCTGGACGAGGGGGTCTTCCTGGGCGAGCCGATTCCGAGTCTGCAGCAGCTGGGCGTGTTGTCGCAGGTCGAACACCGCGAGCTGGAGGGTGCACGGATGCAGCTCAACCCGGACGAGTTGCGGACCGTCGAGCAGTTCAACGGCTTTTTGCCCAAGGGTGCCGAGCAGCGTCTGGCCGAGGACGAGGACCGCAACCAGATGCTCCTGGACGAGATCGCGGCGATGCCCGAGGACTGGCCGGTGCTGGTGTTCGCCACGTCCGTCTCGCATGCCAAGTTCCTTGCGGCCAAGCTCGGCGACCGGGGCATCCGGGCGGCGGCGATCGACTCGGCGACTCCGACTGCCGAGCGGCGCAAGCGCGTGGAGGCCTTCCGCAAGCGCCAGATCCGGGTCATCACCAACTACGGCGTGCTCACGCAGGGATTCGACGCGCCGGCCACGCGGGCCGTGGTCATCGCCCGTCCCGTCTACAGCGCCAACAGCTACCAGCAGATGATCGGCCGCGGTCTGCGCGGGCCCCGCAACGGTGGCAAGGGCACTTGCCTGATCCTCGACGTGCGCGACAACATCGTGAATTACGACGCGGGTCTTGCCTTCACCGAGTTCGAGTACCTGTGGAAGAAGGGACAGCAGTGACCGTCTCGGAAGGGGTGGGCCTTTCTCTCACCCCCGCCCAGCTGTCCGTCGTGACCAAGCCGTGGGATGCCAGGACGCTCGTCACGGCGGGCGCGGGCGCGGGCAAGACGACCACCCTCACCTATCGGCTGGAGCATCTGACCGGCACTGAGGAGCTTTTGGCAGGCGAGATCCTCGTGTTGAGTTTCTCGCGCGCCGCCGTGCGCGAGCTGCGCGAGCGCGTCGACAAGCTCGCCACCACCGCTCGTCGGGTGCGGGCCCAGACCTTCGACGGCTGGGCGCTGTCCGTGCTGCTGCTGGAAAACCCCCAGCGTGACGACCTGGGCGGCACCAGCTTCGACCAGCGCATCGCGATGGCCACCGAGGCGATCGAGCGGGGCGTGCTGGATGCCTCGGAGCAGGGGGTGCCCGCGCACGTCGTCATCGACGAGGTGCAGGACCTCGTGGGCGTGCGCCGCGACATGGTCGAGGCGCTTCTCGACCGGTACGCGGACAACTGCGGTTTCACCGTGGTCGGCGACGCCGCGCAGGCGATCTACGGCTTCCAGGTCGCCGACCCCGACGAGCGTGCGAACGAGACGAATCTCTTCTTCCGCTGGGTGCGCGTTTCGTTCGGCGACGATCTGGTCGAAGTGACCCTCGCCGACAACTTCCGCGCCCGCACCAAAGAGGCCCGTATCGCATTGCCGTACGGGCCGCGACTGCAGACCCTGCCGGCCGAGAGGGGCGAGGCGGCGAAGGAAGCCGAGGCGGTGTATGCGCAGCTGCGCTCCGACCTCGCCCTCGCCCCCGACTTCGGCCCCCTTGATGATGCGTTCACCCTGGCCTCGTTGCGGCAATTCGAGGGCACCACCGCGATCCTGTGCCGTGACAACGGCCAGGTCCTGCACTTGTCGGAACGGCTGCACACGCTGGGGGTGGATCACCATATCCAGCGCTCGCCCCGCTCGCGTCCCACACCGGCGTGGGTGGCCCAGCTGCTGCTGGCGACCAGCGCCGCCCAGCTGACCGAGGACCGTTTCCGCGACCTGGCCGTGCTTGCGCCCGCCTGGGATGCGTCGCGCACGTGGCATGCGCTGCGGCGCTGCGCCGCCGGTCCCCGAGGCACCCTCGACCTCGAGGCGCTGCGCCGCGCCGTTGCCGAGAGCCGGCTGCCCGACGAACTGACCGCACCCCCTTTCCATCCACTCGTCATTTCCACCGTGCACCGGGCCAAGGGTCTGGAGTTCGACCGTGTCCTGATCGTCGAGCCGCCCGCGCCGTCGGAACGGCGCGGCGAGCACGCGGACCCGCCGGCCGAGGCGCGTCTGCTGTACGTGGCGATGACCCGGCCGCGCGACGACGTCTACCGGCTCGCCCGCCCGCACACCTGGATGATGCGCAAGCACAAGCCCACCGATCGGTGGTACGTCGGCGGCCGACAGTCCTACGCGCGCACCGGAATCGAGGCGGGCGATCTGGACGTGTGCCGCGCCACGCCCGCGGGCGCCGACGATCCGGTCAGCGACCCCCCGGCCCTCCAGCAGTACCTGCGCGAGCGGGTGCACGGCGGGGACGCGGTGGAGCTGCGCCGACTCCACGACCTGCCCGCATCCGACGTCGAGACCCCGCCGTATGGGATCTTCCACGATGGCCGGCCGATCGGAGTCGTCTCCGAGCGTTTCCGCCACGACCTGTGGCGCCTTTTGAAGATCAATGCGGGGTGGAAGGTCGAGCGGTGGCCGTGCCGCGTCACCGGACTACGCATCGACACCGTGGAGAGTGTCGCCGGCTTCCCCGCTCTCACCGAGCGCCTGGGCCTTGGCGACAGAGGCGTCTGGCTCGCCCCGCGCCTGTGCGGCTTGGGCCGCTTCGACTGGACCCACGCCGAAACCGTCCCGGAAGGACACCACCACCCGTGACCGCACCGTCGCCGCGCACGGCGCACTACCACCTGCGTTCCGACCTGCGCGCCGCGCTGCGCAAGGACCTGCTCGGCCCACACGGGACCGAACAGGAGGTCCTCACCGACGACGCGCCGATCACCGCCTATCCGATCGGCGTCCTCTTCCCCCAGCCCTCCGCCGACGACATCGATGCGCAGCAGCCCCTGACGCTCGACGAGGAGGACGGCGTCGACACCCCGCCCGACGTCGTTGCCGGCGACG
>NZ_MUNH01000227.1:0-11635 GCF_002154615.1 Streptomyces recifensis | reverse complement strand
GGCGACCGCGGTCGCCATCGGGACCTGGATGCCCAGCACGTTGCGCGTGGTGTGCGCGGCACCGCCGCCGAAGCCGACCAGCACACCCGCCGCGCCGGTGCGCATCAGGTGCAGGGCGGCGGTGTACGTGGCACAGCCGCCGACGATCACCGGCACGTCCAGCTCGTAGATGAACTGCTTCAGGTTCAGCGGCTCGTGCGAGGAGGACACGTGCTCCGCCGACACCGTGGTGCCGCGGATGACGAAGATGTCCACGCCCGCGTCGACGACCGCCTTGGAGAACTCGGCGGTGCGCTGCGGGGAGAGCGCGGCGGCCGTGACCACACCGGCGTCCCGCACCTCCTTGATGCGCTGCCCGATCAGCTCCTCCTTGACCGGAGCCGCGTAGATCTCCTGGAGGCGGCGGGTGGCCGCCTCGGCCGGCAGCTCCGCGATCTCGTCCAGCAGCGGCTGCGGGTCCTCGTGCCGGGTCCACAGACCCTCGAGGTTGAGGACGCCGAGGCCGCCCATCTCACCGATGCGGATCGCGGTGGCCGGGGAGACGACCGAGTCCATGGGAGCGGCCAGGAACGGCAGCTCGAAGCGGTAGGCGTCGATCTGCCAGGCGATCGAGACCTCCTTCGGGTCCCGCGTACGGCGGCTGGGGACGACAGCGATGTCGTCGAAGGCGTACGCCCGGCGGCCGCGCTTGCCGCGCCCGATCTCGATCTCAGTCACGTCATGCCTTTCCCTGATGCTTACAGCGTCTTCCAGTATCCCCGACCGGGCCGTCGATGGCCGTCCCCGGAGAAGCGGAGGGCGGTCCCGGATGCTCCGGGACCGCCCTCGTCACGACCGGCACGCGTGCGCGTGCGTCACTTCTTGCTGCTGTAGTTCGGCGCCTCGACCGTCATCTGGATGTCGTGCGGGTGGCTCTCCTTGAGACCCGCCGAGGTGATCCGGACGAACCGGCCGTTGTCCTGCAGCTCCGGGACGGTACGGCCGCCGACGTAGAACATCGACTGGCGCAGACCGCCGACGAGCTGGTGCACCACGGAGGACAGCGGGCCGCGGTAGGGCACCTGGCCCTCGATGCCCTCGGGGATCAGCGCCTCGTCGGAGGCGACGCCCTCCTGGAAGTACCGGTCCTTGGAGAACGACTTGCGGTCGCCGCGCGTCTGCATCGCGCCCAGCGAGCCCATGCCCCGGTACGACTTGAACTGCTTGCCGTTGATGAACAGCAGCTCGCCCGGCGACTCCTCACAGCCCGCGAGCAGCGAGCCCAGCATCACCGTGTCGGCGCCCGCGACCAGGGCCTTGGCGATGTCGCCGGAGTACTGCAGGCCACCGTCGCCGATGACCGGGACCCCGGCCTCCTTGGCGGCGAGCGCGGCCTCGTAGATCGCGGTGACCTGCGGGACACCGACGCCCGCGACCACACGCGTGGTGCAGATCGAGCCGGGGCCGACGCCGACCTTGATGCCGTCCGCGCCCGCGTCCACCAGCGCCTTGGCACCGTCGCGGGTGGCGATGTTGCCGCCGATGACGTCGACGCCGGAGGAGTTGGACTTGATCTTCGCGATCATGTCGCCGACCAGCCGGGAGTGACCGTGCGCGGTGTCGACGACGATGAAGTCGGCGCCAGCCTCGATCAGTGCCTGCGCGCGCTCGAAGGAGTCACCGGCCACACCGACCGCCGCGCCGACCAGCAGGCGGCCCTCGGAGTCCTTGGCCGCGTGGGGGTACTGCTCGGCCTTGACGAAGTCCTTGACCGTGATCAGGCCCTTGAGCACCCCGCGGTCGTCGACCAGCGGCAGCTTCTCGATCTTGTGCTTGCGCAGCAGCTCCATGGCCTCCGGGCCGGAGATGCCGACCTTGCCGGTGACCAGCGGCATCGGCGTCATGACCTCGTGGACACGCCGGGTGCGGTCCGTCTCGAAGGCCATGTCGCGGTTGGTGACGATGCCGAGCAGCTTCTTGTCGTTGTCCGTCACCGGCACACCGCTGATCCGGAACCGGGCGCACAGCGCGTCGGCCTCGCCGAGCGTGGCCTCCGGGTGGATGGTGATCGGGTCGGTGACCATGCCCGACTCGGACCGCTTCACCAGGTCGACCTGGTTGGCCTGGTCCTCGATGGACAGGTTGCGGTGCAGCACGCCCACGCCGCCCTGACGGGCCATGGCGATCGCCATGCGGGACTCGGTCACCTTGTCCATGGCCGCGGACAGCAGCGGGATGTTGACCCGCACGTTCCGGGAGACGTACGAGGCGGTGTCGATGTCGTCGGGCGCCATGTCGGACGCGCCCGGCAGCAGCAGCACGTCGTCGTAGGTCAGCCCGAGTGTCTGGAATTTACCGGGCACTCCGTCGACGTTGGCAGTCATGACACCTTCCCCAAATGGCCTTGATCGGTGCGGATGTCCATGCTAACGGGAAGCGTCGTGAGCAAATTCCACGCTACGGGGGCGCTTCAGGCTTCGTATGTTCGTACGAATTTCGGTGCGTGGCCTCGTGGGCTACTGCTCGGCCAGGGCGCGCAGGCGGCTCAGCGCCCGATGCTGGGCCACGCGGACCGCTCCTGGTGACATTCCCAACATCTGCCCTGTCTCCTCCGCGGTCAAGCCCACGGCGATCCGGAGCAGAAGCAGTTCGCGCTGGTTCTCGGGGAGGTTGGCCAGCAGCTTCTTGGCCCAGGCGGCGTCGGAGCTGAGCAGGGCGCGCTCCTCGGGGCCCAGGGAGTCGTCGGGCCGCTCCGGCATCTCGTCCGAGGGGACGACGGTGGAGCCGGGGTGGCGCATCGCGGCGCGCTGGAGGTCGGCCACCTTGTGGGAGGCGATGGCGAAGACGAACGCCTCGAAGGGACGGCCGGTGTCGCGGTAGCGCGGCAGGGCGAGCAGCACCGCCACGCAGACCTCCTGCGCGAGGTCCTCCACGAAGTGGCGGGCGTCGCCGGGCAGCCGGGACAGGCGGGTGCGGCAGTAGCGCAGCGCGAGGGGGTGGACGTGTGCGAGCAGGTCGTGCGTGGCCTGCTCGTCCCCGTCGACGGCACGGTGCACCAGGGGGCCGATCGGCCCGGGGGCCGTGCCCGCCTCGTCGTCGCGCATCGGTCCATGGTGCCTTGCGGCCGACCGGTCCGTGGCATCGCGTTCGTGGTTGTGCACCGAAGCGTTATGAGCAGGTGCGCCGGCACTCATCTCCTGCGCCCTCCCCTTCCGCTCGTTTTCCGCTCGCTCGACTCGTCCCCGAGAGACTCCACACCTCAAGGATGCGGCATCCCCACGGAAACAAGCAGCACGCGGTCCCTCGCGGGGTGCCAACGGGTCTGATTCCGCCACGCCCGCCGCCGGCGGGGTGGGTACGGGGGTGCCGGTGAACAGCAGCGTCACCGGTGCGGCGGCTCGGCCCCGACGGATGGGTACCGGCGTCGGCCGACGGCGGCTCCACCGGGCCGCGCGGACGAAGAGCACCGCGGGCGCCCGGCCCCGCCCGGCGACTTGGGCGCAAGGCACCCGAGCCGGCCCGGCCGCCTCCGCGCGACGCACCGCCGAAGGCCGGGCCCGGCCCGGGCCCGGCGGCCACCCGGCCGCCCACCACGAGCGCGCCCCCGGCACCGGCCGACGCCGAACCGACTGCCGGCACTCCCGGCGAGCCGGACCGACAAGGCCCCGCCGCACCGGGCGAGACCGGCTCCACCCGGCGCCCGCCGGCGGCAGGCACCGTCACCGGGGCCGGCCTCCCGCGCACACCCACACCCTCCGACGCCCGCCGAGAACCCCGAGGCCAAGGCCGAGCGCAGCGGCCGCGCATGCGTTACCGGACCAGTCCCCAGCGGAAGCCGAGTGCCACCGCGTGGGCGCGGTCCGAGGCGCCGAGCTTCTTGAACAGGCGCCGGGCGTGGGTCTTGACGGTGTCCTCGGAGAGGAACAGCTCGCGGCCGATCTCCGCGTTGGAGCGGCCGTGACTCATGCCCTCCAGCACCTGGATCTCCCGCGCGGTGAGCGTGGGCGCCGCCCCCATCTCGGCCGAGCGCAGCCGGCGCGGGGCCAGCCGCCAGGTCGGGTCGGCGAGAGCCTGCGTCACCGTCGCGCGCAGCTCGGCGCGGGAGGCGTCCTTGTGCAGGTATCCCCGCGCACCCGCGGCGACCGCGAGGGCGACGCCGTCGAGGTCCTCGGCGACGGTCAGCATGATGATGCGCGCGCCCGGATCGGCGGACAGCAGACGGCGCACGGTCTCGACGCCGCCCAGTCCGGGCATGCGTACGTCCATGAGAATGAGGTCGGAGCGGTCGGCGCCCCAGCGGCGGAGGACTTCCTCGCCGTTGGCAGCCGTCGTCACGCGCTCGACGCCGGGCACGGTCGCAACCGCGCGGCGAAGCGCCTCTCGGGCAAGCGGGGAGTCGTCGCAGACGAGGACGGAAGTCATGACCGCCCTCCGGAGCTGATGCGCGTCACCTTGAGCCTCCAGGCTGGTACGGAATCGTCACCTGTGCGGTCGACCGTCTCGGACGCCTGCCCGAGCACTTGTGTTTTCAACCGCCTCCGCACTCTCAACGACGGTCACCCGAAAGAGTTACGGGTCGGCGTACTGACTTCGGCACTCTACGTGAGGGGTCCGACACGGGTCCGTCACGCGCGACGGACCCACGGGTTTTCCGCACAACTTGTGCCCCATTTAGTCGCTTTTGGTCCCGTTTCTCAGTGTCTGAGGCTAGATTCGCAATGAGTCATATTTTCATCTCCTTAGACCGGAGATGTACGGTCGAAGGCACGGTATCCGCTCAGAACGGCTACAAGGGGTCACGTAATGGCAGATTTCTCCCGCCTTCCCGGACCGAACGCGGACCTGTGGGACTGGCAGTTGCTGGCAGCCTGCCGAGGGGTGGACAGCTCGCTCTTCTTCCACCCGGAGGGCGAGCGCGGTGCGGCGCGGAGTGCACGTGAGAACTCGGCCAAGGAGGTCTGCATGCGGTGCCCGGTCCGAGCGCAGTGCGCGGCCCACGCGCTGGCTGTGCGCGAGCCGTACGGCGTGTGGGGCGGGCTGACCGAGGACGAGCGCGAAGAGCTGATGGGCCGGGCGCGCAACCGCCTGGTGTCCACCACCAGCGGGAGCCCCGGCTCCCACGCCTGAAGGAACGTTTCTGCATCCATCAGGGCACGCACCCGCGTGCCCCTTGGCCGTGCCTGGCCGTACTCGGCCCCACCGGCGCCGTGACCGCCGCCGCTCGCGCCCCGCAGCCACGCCGCGGGGCGCTGCCGCGCGCGGCCGGTAACGGCCGGGCGGCCGGGCCGCCGCTTCGGGCCCGCTCCCTCCGGGTCGGCCCGAAAGGCCCCGGCGGGGGGAGTTTCCGAACGCCGGCGCGCGCCGGCGCGGTCAGGTGATCGCCGGTGTGGTCCCGCCGGGCAGCGCGCAGGCTTCGCCGGCGTAGGGGCGCGAGACGATCTGTCCGCCGGCGGCCACGCAGTCGTCTCTGGAGATGTTCGGAGACGAGGCCGCACCGGCGCTGACAGCGCCGACGGCGCTCGCGCCGGCAAGGGCCGCCGTGGCCAGGACGAGGGCCAGGATTCTGCGCACACGCATGACTTCCTCCTCCTCTCAGGCGCCCTCGTTCGGCCTTCGGGAAGGACGGATCTCGATACGACGGCGCCCTCTTGTCCCAGCATGGGCGCTCCCCATGAGGCCCGCGAGGCGAGGCCGGACAACGCGGAACGGCCTGGTCGGCAGGACGGGCCTAGGGCCGCGCAGCCGCCCTGGCCAGCTGTTCCAGGGTCGCGGCCACGGCCGGGACCTGGGCCAGGTCGGGCAGGGTGAGGGCGACGATCTCCCGTCGTACCGCGGGCTCCAGCCGGACCACGCGCACTCCCCTGGGCCGTACCGACTCCACCGCGAGCTGGGGCAGTACGGCGACGCCCAGGCCGGCCCCGACCAGGCCGACCACGGCCGGGTAGTCGTCGGTGGCGAAGTCGATGCGAGGGGTGAACCCGGCGCCCTCGCAGACCTGCACGAGCTGCCCCCGGCAGCGCGGGCAGCCCGCGATCCAGGGCTCCTCGGCCAGCTCCCCGATGGCGACGGCCTCGGCGCCGGCGAGCCGGTGCCGCTCCGGGACCAGGGCGACCAGACGGTCCGTCAGCAGCCGTCGTATCACCAGGTCGTCCCACTCCTCGGTGGCGGGAGCGCCCTGGTAGCGGAAGGCGAGGGCCACGTCGCAGTCGCCCTCGCGCAGCAGCTCGACCGACCTCGGCGGCTCGGCCTCCTCCAGGGAGACACGGGTGCCGGGGTGGGCGGCGCGCAGGGCGGCGAGGGCGGTGGGGACCAGGGTGGAGGTGCCGCTGGGGAAGGAGACCAGCCGGACCCGGCCCGCGCGCAGGCCGGCGATGGCGGCGACCTCCTCCTCGGCGGCGGTGAGTCCGGCGAGGATGCCGGAGGCGTGCCTGACCAGGGCTTCTCCCGCCTGGGTCAGCCGCATCTCCCGGCCGCCCCGGACCAGCAGCGGGGTGCCGACGGAAGCTTCCAGGGCCTTCATCTGCTGGCTGACGGCGGGCTGGGTGCAGCCCAGCTCGCGCCCCGCCGCCGAGAAGGAACCACTGGCGGCGACGGCGCGCAGGACGCGGAGATGACGGGCCTCGATCACCCTTCGAGCATAAGCGGTGCTTGGGAGCGGGTCCTGATATCGCGTCGACGCTTTGGGCAGCGGTCACGTACCGTGCGCGCATGAAGCTTCTCTCCGTCAACCTGGGGCGACCCCGCGCCGTGCCGTACACCGATCAGGCCGAGGGGGTGACGGGCATCGACAAGCGGCCCGTCGAGGGTCCGGTGCGCGTGGCGGCGCCGGGGCCGAAGGGGATCGGTGGCAGCGGGCTGGCCGGGGACGCGGTGTGCGAGCTGCGCCATCACGGCGGGGACGACCAGGCCGTGTACGCCTTCGCGCGCGAGGACCTGGACGACTGGGAGCGCGAGCTGGGCCGGTCCCTGTCCAACGGATTCTTCGGGGAGAACCTGACCACCGAGGGCCTCGACGTCTCCGGGGCGCTGATCGGGGAGCGCTGGCGGATCGGGTCCGGGGTGGTGCTGGAGGTGACCTCGGGGCGGATTCCGTGCCGTACGTTCCAGGGCCATATGGCCGAGCCGGGCTGGGTGAAGAGGTTCACCCGGAAGGCCGTCACGGGGGCCTACCTGCGGGTGATCGAGCCGGGTGAGATACGGGCGGGGGACGCGGTGGAGATCGTGCACCGGCCGGACCACGGGGTGACGGCGGCGACGCAGTTCCGCGCGGTGACCACCGAGCGGGAACTGCTGCCCTCGCTGCTCGCGGCGGGCGACGCGCTGCACGGCGAGGCCCTCGCCCAGGTCCGCAAGTACCTGGCGGACCAGGCACGCTGAGCGGCCGTCACCACGGGCCGGGGCCGTCGGCGCGGGTCACTAGTCTTGGGCCATGACAACGGCTCTGATTACGGGATCGACCGCGGGCATCGGCGCCGCGTTCGCACGGCGGCTGGCGGCGGACGGGCACGACCTGGTGCTGGTGGCGCGCGACACGGCGCGGCTTCGCGAGCAGGCGACCGAGTTGCACGACCGGCACGGCATCGAGGCGGAGGTGCTGACCGCCGACCTCGCCGAGGACAAGGGCATCGAGACGGTGGCCGAGCGGCTCGGCGACCGGCGGCACCCGATCGACCTGCTGGTCAACAACGCCGGGTTCGGCAACAAGGGCCGCTATCTCGACGTCTCCATGGCCGACGAGCTGCGCATGCTCAAGGTCCACTGCGAGGCGGTGCTCCGGCTGACCTCGGCGGCCGCGGAGGCGATGCGGGAGCGCGGGCGCGGCGGGGTGGTGAACGTCGCCTCGGTGGCGGCCTTCGTCCCGCGCGGTACGTACGGCGCCTCGAAGGCGTGGGTCGTGCAGTTCACCCAGGGCGCGGCGAAGGACCTCGCGGGCAGCGGGGTCCGGCTGATGGCCCTCTGCCCCGGCTTCGTCCGCACCGAGTTCCACGAGCGGGCCGGCATGGGCACGGACAACATCCCCGGCTGGATGTGGCTCGACGCCGACAAGCTGGTGGCCGAGGCGCTCAACGACCTCGCCCGCAACAAGACCGTCTCCATTCCCGACCCCCGCTACAAGGCCCTCATGGGCCTGGCGAAGGTGGCCCCGCGCGGCCTCCTGGGCGGAATCAGCGCGCGCACGGGGCGCAAGTACGGGCCGCGCTGAACGAGGGGACATGCGCGCACCCGCACGGGCAGGGTCGGCCGGACTCGTCGCCGCGGCCGCGTGCCTCGGCCTGATCACTTCTTGCGGCGGCGACGGCGGCACCGCGCGGCCGGAGCCCTCCGTGCCGCCCGCCACCGGACACGCCTACACGGCGGCGTACGAAGCGGGATGGCGCGAGGGGAAGCGGATCTTCGAAGACGGTGGCAAGGGGGCCGCGGTGCGTGAGGTGGTGTGGGGAGGCTGCGTGCGCCGGTCCTTGACCGCCCGGCCGGGTGATGTCGTGGACAAGGACCGCGGGGCCTGGGTGCTGGGCTGCATGCAGGGAGCCGGCAGCGGAGCGGACCGGCATCCGCCGACGGGGCCCGTGACACGCCGCGCACCGGATCCGGCCCTGCTGGGGCGTTTCCGCTCGTGGGCCGCGGCCCATGGCGAACGGCAGTCGGCACGGCACGCCCGCCGAGTGGTCCTCGTCCACCTCGGCACACGTGACTACGACGTCGAGCTCGCCTGTACCTGCACCGCCAAGAGCGCGCAGGCCGACGTGCGAGGACTGGCCGACGCCTTCGTCACGTGGTGGGACGGCGACGACGGTGACGGTACGGCCTGGAATCTCATCGTCACCGACCCCACCGGCCGGCGCCTGTTCACCCGCGCACTGGGCTGACCGGGACGTGCCGGCGCGGATCAGCCCGGGAGGACCGCGCTCGAAGAAGGGTCCGGCAACGCCGAGGCCCGGCGTTCCCGTGGGAACGCCGGGCCTCGGTGAGGTGACGTCGGGTCAGTGCGAGTGACCGTGGCCGTGGCCGTGGCCCGCGGCGGCCTCTTCCTCTTCCTTCTTCTCGACGACCAGGGTCTCGGTCGTGAGGAGGAGGGAGGCGATGGAGGCGGCGTTCTCCAGGGCGGAGCGGGTGACCTTGACCGGGTCGATGACGCCGGCCTTGACCAGGTCGCCGTACTCGCCGGTGGCCGCGTTGTAGCCCTGGCCCTTCTCCATGTCCTTGACCTTGGAGACGATGACGTAGCCCTCCTGGCCGGCGTTCTCGCCGATCCAGCGCAGCGGCTCGACGACCGCGTTGCGGACGACGCTCACGCCGGTGGCCTCGTCGCCGGTCTTGCCGAGACCGTCCTCGAGGACCTTCGCGGAGTGGACCAGCGCGGAGCCACCACCGGAGACGATGCCCTCCTCGACCGCGGCGCGGGTCGCGGAGATGGCGTCCTCCAGACGGTGCTTCTTCTCCTTCAGCTCCACCTCGGTGGCGGCGCCGACCTTGATCACGCACACGCCGCCGGCCAGCTTGGCGAGGCGCTCCTGGAGCTTCTCGCGGTCCCAGTCGGAGTCGGTGTTCTCGATCTCGGCCTTGATCTGCGCGATGCGGCCCTGCACGTCGGCGGAGTTGCCGCCGCCGTCGACGATCGTGGTGTCGTCCTTGGTGACGGTCACGCGGCGGGCGGTGCCCAGCACGTCGAGACCGGCCTGGTCGAGCTTGAGGCCGACCTCCTCGGAGATGACGGTGGCGCCGGTGAGGACGGCCATGTCCTGCAGCATCGCCTTGCGGCGGTCACCGAAGCCGGGGGCCTTCACCGCGACGGCGTTGAAGGTGCCGCGGATCTTGTTGACCACCAGGGTCGACAGGGCTTCGCCCTCGACGTCCTCGGCGATGATCAGCAGCGGCTTCGAGGCGTTGGTCTGGATGATCTTCTCGAGCAGCGGGAGCAGCTCGGTGATCGAGGAGATCTTGCCCTGGTTGATCAGGATGTACGGGTCGTCGAGGACGGCCTCCATACGCTCCTGGTCGGTGACGAAGTACGGGGACAGGTAGCCCTTGTCGAAGGCCATGCCCTCGGTGAAGTCCAGCTCCAGACCGAAGGTGTTGGACTCCTCGACGGTGATGACACCGTCCTTGCCGACCTTGTCCATGGCCTCGGCGATCAGCTCGCCGACCTGCTGGTCCTGGGCGGACAGCGCGGCGACGGCGGCGATGTCGGACTTCTCGTCGATCGGGCGCGCGGAGGCGAGCAGGTCCTCGGAGACGGCCTTGACGGCGGCGTCGATGCCCTTCTTCAGGGCGGCGGGGGACGCGCCGGCGGCGACGTTCTTCAGGCCCTCGCGGACCAGGGCCTGGGCGAGCACGGTGGCGGTGGTGGTGCCGTCACCCGCGATGTCGTTGGTCTTGGTCGCCACCTCCTTCACGAGCTGGGCGCCGAGGTTCTCGAACGGGTCCTCGATCTCGACCTCACGGGCGATGGTGACACCGTCGTTGGTGATGGTCGGCGCGCCGAACTTCTTGTCGATGACGACGTTGCGGCCGCGGGGGCCGATCGTCACCTTCACCGTGTCGGCCAGCTTGTTGACGCCGCGCTCAAGGGCGCGACGGGCGTCCTCGTCGAACTTCAGTGTCTTCGCCATGACAGCGGGAGCCCTCTCGGAAAATCTGGGTGGATGTGCCTGCGCCCCCGGCCGCCCGGCTTCTTAACGGTCGCGGGAACCAGGGGCGCAGTGGTGAAGCAGATGCTTCGGGGTGAACTACTTCTCGATGATCGCGAGAACGTCGCGGGCCGAGAGGACGAGGTACTCGTCGCCGTTGTACTTCACCTCGGTGCCGCCGTACTTGCTGTACAGCACGATGTCGCCGACCTTGACGTCGAGCGGCAGGCGCTCGCCGTTCTCGAAGCGGCCCGGACCGACGGCGAGGACGGCGCCCTCCTGGGGCTTCTCCTTCGCGGTGTCCGGGATGACCAGGCCAGAGGCCGTGGTCTGCTCGGCGTCCAGCGGCTGGACCACGATGCGGTCCTCGAGCGGCTTGATGGCAACCTTGGAGCTGGCGGTCGTCACGATCCGACCTCCCCCTTCTGAGAATTCACGGGGTTGACTGTCTGAGGTGGCGACCAGGTGGATCCGTCGTCGCGGGTGCCGGACCTGCCCGTCGCTTTGTTGGCACTCTCGTGTGCCGAGTGCCAGTGCCGAGACTATGACCGCGGTTAGCACTCGGTCAAGCGGAGTGCCAATTGCCGTGCGGCGCGTCGGCGCACGTCGGCTGTCGGAGCTACCTCCACCGCGCCGGCGGGACGCGCACCCCCACGGCGCCCTGGAGGTAGTCGTCCAGCTTTCCCGGCGTCAGGCTCCTTCTCTGCGCCTCCTTCAGCACGCGCACCGTGCGCTCGGCCAGGTCGCCCCGGCGGTCCGGGGTCACACGGATGATGTCGCCTGCGGTCAGGTGTCCGGGAGCGCCCGTGTAGACGAGGCCGTGGCGAGTGGTCTCGACGCGCCAGCGGACGACGGCGTGGGCGCGGGGGAAGACGGCGACCGGCAGCCGGAGTTCACCGACCAGGGCGGCCAGCCTCCGGTCCCGTACGGCCGCCTCGCCGTAGGTCAGGAAGACGACCCGGTCGGCCGTGGCCACGTGGCCAACCGCACGCGTCCCGCTTCGCGCCGGGAGGGGCCGGGCCGTGGGG
>NZ_MUNH01000021.1:0-8533 GCF_002154615.1 Streptomyces recifensis | reverse complement strand
GCCCCGGCGGGCGGCGGCGAGCCCCGGCACGCCGTCGTCGTCCCGCTCGCCGACGAGGAGCCGCTGCGCTACCACGCCTGGGTCGCCGGCCGCCGGGCCCACGTCCACGAACGCTCCGGCGGCCGCCTCGGCTACCTCCACGTCCCCGACATGCAGGCCCCCGGCTGGGCCCAGATCCACCGCGACCTGCGCGTCGAGGTCACCCGCGAGGGCCTGGTCGTCGACGTCCGCGAGAACCGCGGCGGCAACACCTCCCAGCTCGTCGTCGAGAAGCTCGCCCGGCGCATCGTCGGCTGGGACCTCCCCCGGGGCATGCGCCCCGAAAGCTACCCCCAGGACGCCCCCCGGGGTCCCGTGGTGGCCGTGGCCGACGAGTTCTCCGGCTCCGACGGCGACATAGTCAACGCCGCGATCCGAGCCCTCGGTATCGGCCCGGTCGTCGGCACCCGCACCTGGGGCGGAGTGATCGGCATCGACAGCCGCTACACCCTGGTGGACGGCACGGTCGTCACCCAGCCCAAGTACGCCTTCTGGCTTCAGGGCGCGGGCTGGGACGTGGAGAACCACGGGGTGGACCCGGACGTGGAGATCCCGATGCGCCCCCAGGACTGGGCAGCGGACGAGGACCCCCAACTGAACGAAGCGATAAGGCTGGCCCTGGAGGCACTGGAGAGGCAGCCGGCGAAAACGCCTCCGGGTCTGCCCACCTGAGGGGCGCGGGGCCGTGTCGATGTGCGGCTCCGCCGCGTGGGCGCGACCAGCCCCTACGCACCCGCACCCGAACGACTAGGATGCCGGAGGCAAAGATCATCGGCGAAAGCGAGCGCAGCTACATGGCCGGCGAACCCCAAGAAGACTGCCTCTTCTGCAACATCATCGCGGGCAAGATCCCCGCGGACGTGGTCCGGGAGACCGACACCACCCTCGCGTTCCGGGACATCAACCCCCAGGCCCCCACCCATGTCCTGGTGATCCCCAAGGCCCACTACAAGAACGCCGCGGAACTCGCCGCCGAGGCACCGCAGCTGGCCGCCGATGTCCTCGCGGAGACCCGAGGAGTCGCCGAGGGCGAGTCCCTGGAGAGCTACCGCACCGTCTTCAACACCGGTACCGGCGCGGGACAGACCGTCTGGCACGCGCACGCCCACGTCCTCGGCGGCCGCGGCCTGAACTGGCCTCCCGGATAACCCCCGTGTCCGTACGCGAGTTGGTCGTCCTCGGCACCGCCAGCCAGGTCCCGACCCGGCACCGCAACCACAACGGCTACCTGCTGCGCTGGGACGGCGAGGGCATCCTCTTCGATCCCGGCGAGGGCACCCAGCGGCAGATGCTGCGCGCCGGGGTCGCCGCGCACGACGTGAACCGGATCTGCGTCACCCATTTCCACGGCGACCACAGCCTGGGCCTGGCCGGGGTGATCCAGCGGATCAACCTGGACCGGGTGCCGCACCCGGTCACCGCGCACTACCCGCGCTCCGGTCAGCGCTTCTTCGACCGCCTCCGGTACGCCACCGCCTACCGGGAGACGGTCGACCTCACCGAGGCACCGGTCGACACCGACGGCCCCCTCGCCACCACCCCCTCCTACACGCTGGAGGCGTACGGCCTCTCCCACCCGGTGGAGTCCTACGGCTACCGGCTGACCGAGCCCGACCGGCTCCGCATGCTGCCCGACCGCCTCGCCGCGCACGGCATCTCCGGCCCCGACGTCGGCCGTGTCCAGCGCGAGGGTTCGCTCGGCGGGGTCGCGCTGGAGGAGGTCAGCGAGACGCGACGCGGGCAGCGGTTCGCGTTCGTCATGGACACCCGGCTCTGCCCCGGCGTCCACGCCCTCGCCGAGGGCTGCGACCTGCTCGTCATCGAGTCCACCTTCCTGGACGAGGACGTGCGGCTCGCCGAGGAGCACGGCCACCTGACGGCCGGCCAGGCGGCGACCGTGGCGCGCGACGCCGGGGTGCGGCACCTCGTCCTCACCCACTTCAGCCAGCGCTACTCCGACCCCGCGGAGTTCGAGCGGCAGGCCCGCGCGGCCGGGTTCGAGGGTGAGCTGACCGTGGCCCGCGACCTGGACCGGGTGCCGCTCCCCAAGCGCGGCTGAGCGTCAGGAGGCGGGCGTACGATACTTCGATGCCCCTCCCCAAAGCTGAACTGCACCTGCACATCGAAGGCACACTGGAGCCGGAGCTTGCGTTCCGTCTGGCCGAGCGTAATGGCGTCGAGCTTCCCTACGCCGACACCGAGGCCCTCCGCCACGCGTACCGGTTCGAGGACCTCCAGTCCTTCCTGAACCTGTACTACGAGCTGATGGCCGTCCTGCGCACCGAGCGGGACTTCGAGGAGCTGGCCGACGCCTATCTGGCCCGCGCCGCCGCGCAGGGCGTGCGGCACGCGGAGATCTTCTTCGACCCGCAGGCCCACCTCGCGCGCGGGGTGGAGATGGGGACCGTGATCGAGGGGCTGTGGCGGGCGCTGGGCCGCAGCGAGGAGACCCACGGCGTCTCGACCAAGCTGATCATGTGCTTCCTGCGGGACGAGTCCGCCGAGTCGGCGCTCGCGACGCTGGACGCGGCGGGGCCGTACCTGGACCGGATCACCGGTGTCGGCCTGGACTCCGCCGAGGTGGGCAACCCGCCGGAGAAGTTCCGCGAGGTCTACGCGGCCGCCGCCGCGCTCGGCCTGCGGCGCGTGGCGCACGCCGGTGAGGAGGGGCCGCCGGAGTACGTGGTTCAGGCCCTCGACCTGCTCGGGGTGGAGCGGATCGACCACGGGCTGCGCTCCGTGGAGGACCCGGCGCTGGTCGAGCGGCTGGTCCGGGACCGCGTCCCGCTGACCCTGTGCCCGCTGTCCAACGTCCGCCTGCGCACCGTCGACACGCTGGCCGGCCATCCGCTCCCGGCGATGCTGGAGGCGGGGCTGATGTGCACGGTGAACTCCGACGACCCCGCCTACTTCGGCGGCTACGCGGGCGACAACTTCACCGCCGTCCAGCAGACCCTCGGCCTGACCGAGGACCGGCTGCGCGAGCTGGCCCGCAACTCCTTCCTCGCCTCCTTCCTGGAGGACGACGAACCCCGCCGGGCGCGGTACCTGGCGGAGGTCGAGGCGTACGAATTCCCCCACGGGCAGGCGTAGTCACGCGGGCACGGTCGCGCCGGAGGTGTCGGGGAAGGGGATCTGCACGACCGGGATGCCCTTGGCGGACAGGTCCCGGACGGTGGCTCCGCCGACCAGGATCTCCCCCGCCCGGACGTCCTTGCCGGCCGGGTCCGGGACGGGGGTCTCCCGCAGGGAGATCTCCACGACGGGGAGGTCCTGGAACGGAGCCGGCGGGACCTCGCCGACGGGGACCAGCTCGGTGCGCGGGGCGGCCGCGATCGGGATCTCCACCACCCGCAGGCGGCGGGGCGCCGTCCGCAGGGCGACCGCGGTCATCGGGACGGCCGCCAGCAGCAGTACCGCCGCCAGGACCTCGCCCATCGCCGGGAAGCCCGCGCGGGCGGATAGGACGCTGCCGGTGAGCGGACCGGCCGCCGTGCCCAGCGACGCGGCGGAGCCGACCAGGACCGCCCAGCGGCCGCGGACGTCGAGCGCGGCGGCCAGGCTGATCACGTAGGACAGCACTACCGGGTAGCAGAGGTTCCACGCGATCTCGCCCAGCGCGAAGGACGTCAGGTCGGTGGCCGAGGCGCTGAGCGCGATGCAGCCCGCGATCAGCGCCGTGCCGATACCGATGGGCAGCGCGCGCCCCAGCCGGGGGCCGAGGGCGCCCGCGCCGACCACGCCCAGCAGACCGGCGCCGAGCGCCGTGGCGAACACCGCGCCGACCGTGATCTCGGTGAGGTGCGCCTGCCCGAGGCCGATGCGCCCGCTGACGCCCCACAGCGCGTTCTGCGCCAGCGACCAGCAGGGCATCGTCGCGGCCAGCAGCAGCCCGGCCCGGCGGTGCGGGAGCGGCCGGCGTACGCCGTCGGGGCCGGCCGCCGGGGCGGTACGGGCGGACAGACGGCCGGTGAACGGCCACACCGCGAGCGCGGTCAGCGCGACCGCGCCGAGCGGCAGCCCGTGACCCGGACCCAGGCGGGGGATCGTCAGGTAGAGCGCGCCCGCCAGGGCCGAGACCACGAGCAGCCCGGACGTGGTGGCCCGGTGCGGGTCGCGGCCGGCGGCGATGCCGCTCGCGGCGACCGCCGTCATCGTGCCCGAGCCGAATCCGCCGACGACCGCGCCCAGCACCACGGCGGGCACGGAGTCGGTGAGGGCGGCCGAGCCGTAGCCGAGGACGGCCAGGACGATCCCCAGCCGGGCGAGCGCACGGGCGCCGAACCGGTCCACGCGGGCGGCCAGAGCGAACCCGGCCGAGGCCGAACTCAGCAGCAGAGCACTGCCGACGGCACCGGCCTGGGTGGCGGACAGCGGCAGCGCGCTGTCGAGACGGCCGACCGTGGTCGGCAGCAGATACGAGGCGAGGTACCCGGCCGTGAAAAGGGCGACGAGGGGCCAGGGCGTGGAGCGGGGGGCGAACACGGGCGTTCCCAGGGCAGGCGTGAGCGACAGCTCGACGAGGAGTGAAAGAGGGGGGAGGGGCGACGGCCGTCTGTTCGACGGGAGCGCGCGAGCAAGTTGTATCAAGCACGCGGTTTCGAGAAGAAGCCGGGCCGATGTGATTCAGATCACTATCACGTTTGGTCCGTGCCGCAGCGGGTAGCCACGGTTGATTTCCCGCTCGAACGCCCGGACGGTGATCGCACAGAACTCCGGGATGCGCTATGGTTGTTCACGTCGCGGTCGCCGGAACTCCCGGTGGCGGACAGTGCGTTGGTGGTCCAAGGAAAGACGCCCCGCTTCCTGCGGGGAAATGCAGGTGCAAGGCCTGCCCGGCGCTCCGAACAGAGCCTCATCCCGCTTCCGAGCGGGGTGGGGCTCTTTGCTGCGCGCCCCCGCTCCGCGCCCGCCTGCTTCCGCGCACTCCCCGGTGCTCCCTCCGTCCGAGCGCAACCCGCCCCGCCCGCCGCCCCATTGACGGCCCCAGTACGTGTATCTAGCCTCTGTTCTCATACATGGACGGTATTCACAAGAGGAGATGGTGCGGGTGAGCGGCGCTCCGCAGGACGTGGCCCGGCGGCTGCGGGAGGGGATGGCGGCGGGCGTGCTCTCCTTCCCGCTCACCGCCTTCCACGAGGACGGCACCCTCGACCGCGAGGGCTGCCGCGCCCATGTGGCCGACCGCCTCGCCGCCGCCCCCGGCGCCCTCTTCCCCGCCTGCGGCACCGGGGAGTTCTTCTCCCTGGACGAGGACGAGTACCGCCAGGTCGTCACCGTCGCCGTGGAGGAGGCGGCCGGGCGGGTCCCCGTCGTCGCCGGTACCGGCTACGGCTGGGCGCAGGCCGCGCGCTTCGCCCGGATCGCTGAGGAGGCCGGGGCGGACGCCCTGCTGGTGCTGCCGCACTATCTCGTCGCCGCCCCGCAGGAGGGGCTCGTCGCCCAGCTCGCCCACCTCGCCGCCCGCACCCGGCTCCCGCTCATCGCCTACCAGCGGGACCAAGTGGCCTACACCGTCGACTCGTTGCGGCGCATCGCCGGCATCCCGAACGTCATCGGACTCAAGGACGGGCACAGCGACCTCGACCGCCTCCAGCGGCTCACCCTGGCCGCGCCCGAGGGGTTCCTGTTCTTCAACGGTGCCGCCACCGCCGAGGTCCAGGCCCGCGCCTACACCGCGGTCGGCGTGCCCGCGTACTCCTCCGCCGTGCACGCCTTCGCCCCCGAGATCGCCGGCGCCTTCCGCACCGCGCTGCGTGCCGGGGACGACGACACGGCCGACCGGCTGCTGCGCGGCTTCTACGTCCCCTTCGTCGAACTCCGCGACCGGGTGCCCGGATACGCCGTCTCCCTGGTCAAGGCCGCGGCCCGGCTCAGGGGCGCGCGGGTGGGGCCCGTACGGGCGCCCCTGACCGGCCCCCCGCCCGCCGACCTCGCCGCGCTCAGGGACCTCCTCGCCGCCGGGCTCGACCTCGTGGGAGCCGCCCTGTGATCCCGGAGCTGACCGTCACCGAGGTGCGGCTGACCCCGGTCCTGGTGGCCGACCCGCCGCTGCTCAACACCCAGGGCGTGCACCAGCCGTACACCCCCCGGCTGATCGTGGAGGTGGTCACGGCGGGCGGGGCGACCGGCCTCGGTGAGACCTACGGCGACACCAAGTACCTGGAGCTGGCCCGCCCCCTGGCCGACAGGCTCGTCGGACGCTCGGTCACGGATGTGAACGCGCTGTTCTCGCTCGACCTCGCGGTGGACAGGAGCCGGGAACAGGGCGCGGTCGACGCGGGCGGGCTGCGCGGGGTGCAGAGCGCCGACAAGCTCCGGCTGTCCGTGCTGTCCGCCTTCGAGGTCGCCTGCCTGGACGCGCAGGGGCGGGCGCTCGGGCTGCCCGTGCACGCGCTGCTGGGCGGCAGACTGCGGGACTCCGTCGAGTACAGCGCCTACCTCTTCTACAAGTGGGCCGCGCATCCCGGGTCGGACGCGGACGAGTGGGGTGCCGCGCTCGACCCCCACGGGGTGGTCGCGCAGGCCCGCGCGCTGTCCGAGCGGCACGGGTTCTCCTCCTTCAAGCTCAAGGGCGGGGTGTTCGCGCCGGCGGAGGAGGTCGCGGCGGTACGCGCCCTCGCCGAGGCGTTCCCGGGGCGGCCGCTGCGGCTCGATCCCAACGGGGCGTGGTCGGTGCCGACCGCGCTGAAGGTGGCGGACGAAGTCGGCGGCCTGCTGGAGTACTTGGAGGACCCGGTGCTGGGCACCGACGCCATGGCCGAGGTGGCCGCGCGGACCGGGGTGCCGCTGGCCACCAACATGTGCGTGACGACGTTCGGGGAGATCAAGGAGGCCTTCGGCCGGGACGCCGTGCAGGTGGTGCTCTCCGACCACCACTACTGGGGCGGGCTGCGCAACACCGGGCACCTCGCGGCGATCTGCGCCGCCTTCGGGGTCGGGGTGTCCATGCACTCCAACACCCACCTCGGGATCAGCCTCGCCGCGATGACCCAGGTCGCCGCCACCGTGCCGAACCTGCGCCACGCCTGCGACTCGCACTACCCGTGGCAGGCCGAGGACGTGCTCACCGAGCGGGTGCCGTTCACCGGCGGCCAGGTCACCGTCTCCGACCGCCCCGGCCTCGGCGTCGACCTCGACCGGGACGCCCTCGACCGCCTCCACCACCGCTGGGCGACGGCCGACGGCCCCCTGCGCGACCGCGACGACAGCGCGGCGATGCGGGTCGCGGTCGCGGACTGGCGCACCCCGGTGATGCCCCGCTGGTGACCCCGCGCGCCCCCGCCGGACAGGCCCCAACCATCGGATTCCGGCCGCCGACCCCTCGGTCGGCGGCCGGTCGGTGGTGCACACTGGCCAGATCCGTACCACGTCAGGGAGCCCGCACTGATGCCGTCCCACGCGATCGCCGGAGAGGAAACCGGAGGCGACCCGGAGCACCTCACCCGGGCAGCACGCCACCAGACCCAGGTCGACCCGCTGGCCGCGCTGCGCGCCCCCGGCGATCCGCCCTGGGACGTCTATCTCACCGGCACCGTCTTCCTCGACATCGTTTTCACCGGCCTGGACACCGCCCCCGTGCGCGGTACCGAGTCCTGGGCGCGCGGAATGGGCTCCAGCCCCGGCGGGGTCGCCAACATGGCCGCCGCGCTGGCCCGCCTCGGCCTGCGGACCTCGCTGGCGGCGGCCTTCGGGGACGACCACTACGGGGAGTACTGCTGGGACGCGCTCGCGCGGGGCGAGGGCATCGACCTCACCCCCTCGCGCACGGTGCCCGGCTGGCACTCGCCGGTCACCGTCTCCATGGCGTACGAGGGGGAGCGCACGATGATCTCCCACGGCCACGAGCCGCCCCCGGAGGAGCCCGCGCCCGACTGCCCGCCGCCCGCGCGGGCCGCCGTCGCCTCGCTCACGCCGGGCCGCCGGGCGCCCTGGATCGCCCAGGCCGCCCGCAAGGGCACCCGGATCTTCGCCGACGTCGGCTGGGACGACACCGGTGCCTGGGACCTGGCCGGGCTCGCCGACCTGGAGCACTGCGAGGCGTTCCTGCCCAACGCGGAGGAGGCGATGCGGTACACCGGCTCCACCTGCCCCAAGGCGGCCGCGCACGCCCTGACCGAGTACGTACCGGTCGCGGTCGTCACCCTCGGCGCGGAGGGCGCGTACGCGGTGGACCGGCGCACCGGGGAGACCGCCGAGGTGCCCGCGATCGCGGTGGAGGCCCTCGACCCGACCGGCGCCGGGGACGTCTTCGTGGCCGGCTTCGTCACCGGCACCCTCGCCGGCTGGCCCCTCGCCGACCGCCTCGCCCTGGCCGGCCTCACCGCCGCCCTCTCCGTCCAGGAATTCGGCGGCTCCCTCTCCGCCCCCGGCTGGTCCGAGATCGGCGCCTGGTGGCGCCGGGTCCAGTCCCTCGACACCCAGAACCCGGCAGCCCTGCGCCGCTACGCCTTCCTGGACCCCCTGATCCCCACCCACCTGGACCGCCCCTGGC
>NZ_MUNH01000226.1:0-23681 GCF_002154615.1 Streptomyces recifensis | reverse complement strand
GTGGTGCGGCAGGTGCCGGACGAAGCCCACGGTGTCGGCCAGCGTGTACAGCCGGCCGCTCGGGGTCTCCGCGCGGCGGACGGTCGGGTCCAGGGTGGCGAACAGGGCGTTCTCCACCAGGACTCCCGCGCCCGTGAGGCGGTTGAGCAGGGAGGACTTGCCGGCGTTGGTGTAGCCGGCGATGGCGACGGAGGGCACCTTGTTGCGGCGGCGCTCCTGGCGCTTGATCTCACGGCCGGTCTTCATCTCCGCGATCTCCCGGCGCATCTTCGCCATCTTCTCGCGGATGCGGCGCCGGTCGGTCTCGATCTTGGTCTCACCGGGACCACGGGTGGCCAGGCCGCCGCGGCCGCCGCCCATCTGCCGGGACAGCGACTGACCCCAGCCGCGCAGTCGCGGCAGCATGTACTGCATCTGCGCGAGCGCGACCTGCGCCTTGCCCTCACGGGACTTGGCGTGCTGGGCGAAGATGTCCAGGATCAGCGCCGTACGGTCGATGACCTTGACCTTGACGACGTCCTCCAGCTGGATGAGCTGGCCGGGGCTCAGCTCACCGTCGCAGATGACGGTGTCCGCGCCGGTCTCCATCACCACGTCCCGCAGCTCCAGGGCCTTGCCGGAGCCGATGTAGGTGGCCGCGTCGGGCTTGTCGCGGCGCTGGATCACGCCGTCGAGCACGAGGGCGCCCGCCGTCTCCGCGAGGGCGGCCAGCTCCGCGAGGGAGTTGTCCGCGTCCTGGGCGGTGCCGGTGGTCCACACTCCGACGAGCACGACCCGCTCCAGGCGGAGCTGGCGGTACTCGACCTCGGTGACGTCCTCAAGCTCGGTGGACAGCCCCGCCACACGGCGCAGGGCCGCGCGCTCGGAACGGTCGAACTGGTCGCCGTCACGCTCGCCGTCGATGTCGTGCTTCCAGGCGACGTCCTCTTCCATCAGGGCATCGGCCCGAAGACCTTCGGGATAGGCGTGCGCGAGGCGCTTGGCGTCCTGTGAAGGGGAAGAAGAGGAGGTCATTGGTTCCTTACGTCGAGGGAGGGACCGGTCCGGCGGTCGGCCGACCGGGAGGTCGGCGAGGGACCGGTGTTCATGGAGTGCAACGCCCGCGTGCCCCGGGAGATTCCCGTGCGCCGCGCCGCGCCGACCGGAAGATGGTCGCACGGCGCGGAGTACCGCGTCATCGGGTTATCACCCGGACACCGGGGGTCAGCTCTTCCTGGCAGGTTTCGCGGGTGCGGGCGGCGGGACCTGCTTCCAGTCCGGGTGGCCGGGCATGGGCGGGGTCTTCTCGCCGTACAGCCAGTCCCGGAAGAAGCCGGTCAGGTCACGGCCGCCGATGGCGGAGGCGAGGCGGACGAAGTCGGCGGTGCCGACACTGGTGTCCCGGTTCTCCTGGACCCACACCTTCTCCAGCCGCTCGAAGGCGTCCTTGCCGATCTCCTGGCGCAGGGCGAAGAGGACCAGGGCGGCGCCGTCATAGATGTTGGGGCGGAAGATGCCGATCTTCTGGCCGGGGGCGGGCGGCTTCGGCCTGGCGGGCGGACCGCCGGCGGCGCGCCAGCGGTCGGAGGCTCCGTAGGCGGCCTTCATGCGGTCCTGAAGGGGGCGGTCCGCCTTCTCCTCCGCGTAGAGGGCCTCGTACCAGGTGGCGTGGCCCTCGTTCAGCCAGACGTCGGACCAGGTGCGGGGGCTGACGCTGTCGCCGAACCACTGGTGGGACAGCTCGTGGACCATGACCGACTCGATGTACCACTTGGGGTAGGCGGGCTCGGTGAAGATGTCCTTCTCGAACAGCGACAGGGTCTGCGTCTCCAGCTCGAACCCGGTGCTGGCCTGCGCCATCAGCACGCCGTAGATCTCGAACGGGTAGGGGCCGATCTTGCTCTCCACCCACGCGATCTGGTCCGGTGTCTTCGCCAGCCAGGGCTCCAGTTCCTTCTTGTCGGCGGCGGGCACCACGTCGCGCAGCGGCAGCCCGTGCGGGCCCGTGCGCCGGACGACCGCGGAGTGGCCGATGGACACCTGGGCGAGTTCGGTGGCCATCGGGTGCTGGGAGCGGTAGCTCCAGGTGGTGGAGCCGCCCGCCTTGACCGTGCCCGTCGGCAGGCCGTTGGCGACGGCGGTGTAGCCGTTTGGGGCGGTGACGTGGAAGGTGAACATCGCCTTGTCGGAAGGGTGGTCGTTGCACGGGAAGACCAGGTGCGCGGCGTCGGCCTGGTTGGCCATGGCGAGTCCGTCGGTGGTCCGCACCCACCCGCCGTCCTGGTCGTCGGCGGCGACGGGGTCGCTGGTGTGCCGGACGGTGATCCGGGTGACGCTGCCGAGCGGCAGCGCGTGGTCCGGGGTGACGACGAGGTCCTCACCGGCACTGGTGAAGGCGGCCCGGTGGCCGTCGACCTCGACGGACTCGACGGTGCCGTGCGCGAAGTCGAGGTTGATCCGCTTCAGCGAGTCGGTGAGCCGGGCCTCGATGGTGGTGACGGCCTTGAGCGGCTTGTCGTTGCTGCCGGGGTAGGTGAGGGCGAGGTCGTAAGCGGCCACGTCGTAGCCGGGGTTGCCCAGCTCCGGGAAGATCCGGTCGCCGACGCCCAGCGGTTCGGCAGGGGCTCCGGCGGCGACGAGACAGACCGTGACGGCCGAGGCGAGCAGGGCCGCCTTCGGGCGCCGGAGGAACCGGAGTGCGGGGTGCGGGCGCGCGGGGCGAGTGAGCAGCATGCACCACCGCTACCAGCGCCGGGCCGCCGGGTGGCGACGGCGCGCGCCGGGCCCACCCGATCGGGTCGGTCAGGCGGCGGGCGCCTGGGCCCGGCTGACGTCGTACACGCCGGGCACATCGCGCATCGCGCGCATCAGAGCGGGCAGTTCGGCGGCGTCGGGGAGCTGGAGGGTGTAGGTGTGGCGGACCCGCTGCTGGTTCGGGGACTCCACGGTGGCGGAGACGATCTCGGCGCCCTCCACGGCGATCGCCTCGGTGAGGTCGGCGAGCAGATGGGGACGGCTGAACGATTCGGCGACCAGGGTCACCCGGCACGCGGTGGTGTCCCCCCAGCGCACGGCGATCTCCTCGCGCCCCTGGCCCTTCATGTCTTCGACCATGGAGCACTCCATCCGGTGCACGGTCACCGCTCCCCCGCGCACGGCGAAGCCGACGATGTCGTCGGGCGGCACGGGCGTGCAGCAGCCGGCCAGGCGCACCGGGCCGCCCGGCCGGTCCAGCAGCACGTCGGGGCCCAGGGGGCGCGCGGCGGGGGCGCTGCTGGCGGGGCGGCTGCCGCCGGGGCTGTCGGCGGTGTCCGAGGCGCGTGCGTCGGCGCCGGGGTGGGCCGCGAGCCAGCGCTGGATGGCGATGCGGGCTGCCGGGGTGTGGGCGTGCTCCAGCCATTCGCGGGAGGGTTCGGAGGCCGGGTCCTGGCCCATGAGGAGCTGGACGGTGTCGCCGTCGCGCAGGACGGTGCCGAGGGCGGCCAGACGGCCGTTGACGCGGGCGCCGATGCAGGCGTGGGCGTCGTCGCCGTACTGGGCATAGGCGGCGTCGACGCAGGTGGCGCCCTCGGGGAGGCCCAGGGTGCCGCCGTCGGGCCGGACGACGGTGATCTCGCGGTCCTGGGCGAGGTCGTCGCGCAGGGTGGACCAGAAGGTGTCGGGGTCGGGGGCGCCGCGCTGCCAGTCGAGGAGGCGGGAGAGCCAGCCGGGGCGGGTGGGGTCGGCCCGCTCGCCGTCGAGGCCGGCGCTCTGCTCCTCGGCGGGCGGGGTGTAGGGGTTGCCGAGCGCGATCACCCCGGCCTCGGCGGCCTGGTGCATGCGGTGGGTGCGGATGAGGACCTCGACGACCTGGCCGTCCGGGCGGGCCACGGCGGTGTGCAGCGACTGGTAGAGGTTGAACTTCGGTACCGCGATGAAGTCCTTGAACTCCGAGACCACCGGGGTGAGACAGGTGTGCAGTTCACCGAGGACGGCGTAACAGTCCGCGTCCTCGTTCACGAGCACCAGCAGACGGCCGAAGTCGGTGCCGCGCAGCGGGCCGCGCTTGCGGGAGACCCGGTGGACGGAGACGAAGTGGCGGGGCCGGATCAGGACCTCGGCCGGGATGTCGGCCTCGCGGAGCACCGCGCGCACCTCGTCGGCGACCTCGGCGAGCGGGTCTCCGCCGGCCGCGTTCTGGGCGATGAGTTCGCTGGTGCGGGCGTACTCCTCGGGGTGGAGGATCGCGAAGACGAGGTCTTCCAGCTCGGTCTTCAGGGCCTGGACGCCGAGGCGTTCGGCGAGCGGGATGAGGACGTCGCGGGTGACCTTGGCGATCCGCGCCTGTTTCTCGGGGCGCATCACGCCGAGGGTGCGCATGTTGTGCAGCCGGTCGGCGAGTTTGATCGACATCACGCGGACGTCGTTGCCGGTGGCGACGAGCATCTTGCGGAAGGTCTCCGGCTCTGCGGCGGCCCCGTAGTCGACCTTCTCCAGCTTGGTCACGCCGTCGACGAGGTAGCGGACTTCTTCCCCGAACTCCTCCCCGACCTGGTCGAGCGTCACGTCGGTGTCCTCGACGGTGTCGTGGAGGAGGGAGGCGGTCAGGGTGGTGGTCTCGGCGCCGAGTTCGGCGAGGATCAGGGTGACCGCGAGGGGGTGGGTGATGTACGGCTCGCCGCTCTTGCGCATCTGGCCGCGGTGGGAGGTCTCCGCCAGGAGGTAGGCACGGCGCAGCGGGTCGAGGTCGGCGTCGGGGTGGTGGGCGCGGTGGGCCTCGACGACGTGGCCGATGGCGTCGGGCAGCTTGCTCCGGACGGCGGGGCCGAGCAGCGCGGCCCGCCCCAGCCTGCGCAGATCGATCCGCGGGCGGGACTTCCTGCGGGCCACCGCGGGCGCCGAGGGCGCTACCGGGCCTGGGCTCGCAGGGTTCGTGGCCTCCGCACTCATGGGCACCTCCGGCTCGTGGACCGGCGGACGGGGCCCGAAGGGCATACGCGGCTCAGGGTTGGCGACGTTCCCCCGTCCGTGCCGGTGCTTGATGCTATCGAGCCCATCACGTGCTACCGACCGCCTCTCGGCCAGCGTGAAACGGATCACCCATTCGAGCGACGGAACGGAGGTTTAGAGTTTGCGCCACGTGCCCTCCCGTCGGCCGCGGTTTCGAAGGGCCTCGCTCTCGGAGAACGGCTGGTCACCGGCGTACGGAGCCACCGGGGAACGGTCCGTCCAGGTCAGCGGGCCGCCTTTTCCAGCCACGCGGCGTCGATCTCGCCCTCGGCGACGATCACGGCGGGGCCCGTCATCTCGATCTCACCATCCGGTCGTTCGGTGATGACCAGCCGACCGCCGGGCACGTCCACGGTGTACGTCGCCGGGGTGCCGGTGACGGCCGGGTCGGTGCCGTCGCGCCGGGCGGCGGCCACCGCGACGGCGCACGCGCCCGTGCCACACGAACGGGTCTCCCCGGAGCCGCGCTCGTGCACGCGCATGGCGACGTGTCCGGGGGCCCGGTCGACGACGAACTCCACGTTGACGCCGTCCGGGTAGGCGCCCTCCGGCCCGACCGGCGGCGCGGTGTACAGGTCACCGGCGTGCGCGAGGTCGTCCACGAAGGCGACGGCGTGCGGGTTTCCCATGTTCACGTTCCGCGCGGGCCAGCTCCGCGCACCGACGCCGACCGTGACCTCGCCCTCGGGCAGGCGGGCCCGGCCCATGCCCACGGTGACGTCTCCGGCGCCCGCGTCGTCCTTGGCGATGTGGACGCGCTTCACGCCTCCGCGCGTGGCGACGGTGAGGTCACCTTCGCCCACATGTCCGGCGTGCTGGAGGTAGCGAGCGAACACACGCACCCCGTTGCCGCACATCTCGGCGACCGAGCCGTCCCCGTTGCGGTAGTCCATGAACCACTCGGCCTCGCCGGCCATGTCGCGGGCCTCGGGGTGCGCGGCGGAGCGCACCACGTGCAGCACCCCGTCGCCGCCGATGCCGGCCCGGCGGTCGCAGAGCGCGGCCACTGCGGCGGGCGTCAGGTCGAGGGCGTTCTCGGGGTCGGGCACGATCACGAAGTCGTTCTCGGTGCCGTGACCCTTGAGGAATGCGATCCGCGTGCTCATCCCTCGATCGTACGGGGTGGCCCGGACACCGTCCGAGGACAGCCGGGTGCGCTAGCGCAGGCGGGCGACCCGCCATACGGCGAGGACGGCGACGACGCCCACGAGCAGCGCGTAGGAGAGGGCGACGCGCCAGTCGGCGCGGCGTCCGGACCCGCGCGGAGGCAGGCCGGGCCAGGTGTAGCCGACGCGGCGGGCGGCCATCATGCCCCAGCCGGCGGCGCAGGAGCAGATCAGCAGGCCCAGCATGGCGATGACCGCGCCGCTGTCGCCGAAGTCGAAGGCGAGCGGGAAGGCGAACATCAGCGAGCCGAGCGCGGCCAGACCCACGATGGGCGCGAGCTGCCAGATGCGCAGCCGCCGCTGGGGGCGCAGTTCGACCTCGACCTCGGGGCCGCCCGCGAACATCTCCTCGGGCGTCGGTCCGTCGGCGACGACCACGATCGGGATGTCGTCCGGGCCGTCGTCGGTCAGACGGTCCTCGACGCCGGGCTCGTCACCGTCGGTGGTGATGTGCTCGGTGCCTGCTGCGGTGTCACGAGGGCTGGCCTCCATCGCCACGCGCCCTCCCAACTAGGACTTCACTGGTCGATCGAAGCTCGATGATGGCACGGCGCCGGAGGCCGGGCTGACCGGTGGCGCATCCCGATGCCAGGACGTGATCAGGCTGTGACCGGTCGTTCGACCAACGTCAGCGCCCGCCCCGGAAGTTCCCCGCGGTCCACCGCGGACCCGCTGAGCCAGTGGACCCTGGGGTCGCGCCGGAACCAGGTGTCCTGGCGGCGCGCGAAGCGCTTGGTGGTGCGCACGGTCTCCACGCGCGCCTCCTCCTCGGTGCACTGTCCGGCGAGCGCGTTGAGCACCTGCTGGTATCCGAGCGCACGGGACGCGGTACGGCCCTCGCGCAGCCCCCGGGCCTCCAGCGCGCGCACCTCGTCCACGAGCCCGGCCTCCCACATGAGGTCGACGCGGCGCGCGATGCGCTCGTCCAGCTCGGGGCGGGCGACGTCGACGCCGATCTGGAGGGTGTCGTAGACCGCGTCGTGGCCGGGGAGGTTGGCGGTGAAGGGGCGCCCGGTGATCTCGATGACCTCCAGGGCGCGGACGATGCGGCGGCCGTTGCTGGGCAGGATGGCACGCGCCGCCTCGGGGTCGGCGGCCGCCAGGCGCGCGTGCAGGGCGCCGGGGCCGCGCAGGGCCAGCTCGTCCTCCAGGCGGGCCCGGACCTCGGGGTCGGTGCCGGGGAACTCAAGATTGTCGACGGCACCGCGCACGTACAGTCCGGAGCCGCCGACCAGGATCGGCCAGCGGCCCTCGGCGAGGAGGGCGTCGATGCGGGCGCGGGCCAGCTTCTGGTACTCGGCGACGGAGGCGGCGACCGTCACGTCCCAGATGTCGAGCAGGTGGTGCGGGATTCCCCCGCGTTCCTCGGGGGTGAGTTTGGCGGTGCCGATGTCCATCCCCCGGTAGAGCTGCATCGAGTCGGCGTTGATGACCTCGCCGCCGAGCTGCTGGGCCAGGAAGACGCCGAGATCGGACTTTCCGGCCGCGGTGGGGCCGACGACGGCGATGACACGGGGGGCGGGGGATGCACTGCTCACCGCACCAGTCTCGCAAACCTCGCGGCCCCGCCGGTGGCCGACGGTGAATGACGTGCGGCTACGCGGGCAGGGGTTACGGGCGTGACCTGGGCGGTCGCGTGGTGTGACGCCCCTCGGGGCGGGGTAGCGTCGTTCACAAGCGCCGCATCACGCGCATTTGGGTTGTTCCGGAAGGTGGATCATGGGTCTGTTCGACGATGTGAAGGCCGCGCTCGGCCCGGCCAAGGACAAGGTGACGGACCTGGCCCGGCAGCACGGCGACGCGGTGCAGGACGGTCTCGACAAGGCCGCGCGGCTGGTCGACGAGCGGACCAAGGGCAAGTACACCGACAAGATCCACGCCGGCACGGACAAGGCGAAGGAAGCGGTGGACCGCCTCGGCCAGGAGGGCCGGAAGCCCGGCGACGGCCCGCAGACCCCGCCCCGGACTCCGCCGAAGAGCTAGCTCCAGGCGGCGACGAGGTAGCCGACGCCGTACGGCGCCTCGTCGTACAGCAGGGTGCCGTCCAGGTTCGCACCTTCCGCCGCCGCCGCGAGGACCTGCCAGGGGGCTCGACCGGACGCCTGGAGTTCACGGGCCAGGCCGGTGTCGAGGACGGCGAGGGCCGCGAGGTCGGCAGTGCCCAGGGCGCGGGCGGCCCGGGCGTCGAAGGGGGCCGCGCGGTCGTCGAGATAACCGGGGGCCTTGAGCGAGCGGGCGGCACTGCCGTCGCCCATCACGAGCAGGGCGATCCGGTCGTTCCCGCCGGTGATCTCCGCCCCGAGTCCGGCGCACTGGTCGGCCGGGAGATCGGCGTCCACGGCCACTCCCTCGACCGGTACGTCCGTCCAGCCGGTCCGGGCCAGCAGCCGGGCGGCGACGGCCAGGGAGGCGGGCAGCTCCGGACCGGGCGCGTCCCCGGGGCCCAGCGACACATCGAGGTCGACGCCGAAGCCCCGGAAGGAACCCCGCGACCCCTGCGGGTAGTGCCCGCCCTCCTCGGCGGGGCCGAGGACCACCAGGCGGTCGGGGCGGGCCGCGGCGAGCACACCGAGCGCCTCCGCGCAGGCGGCTCGGGCGGCATCCAGTTCGGGCGCGGCACCCGCGGCGACCTCGGGGACGAGCAGCGGTGGACAGGGGCAGACGGCGGCTGCGACAAGCATGATCGGCAGCGTAACCCGCCTCACCCCCGGCCGGGGCGTGCCGTGGACCGGGGGTGAGGCGCGGTACGGGTCAGTCGCAGCCGCAGCCGCTCGTGGCGGCCGGCAGCGGCGCGGGGACACCGATCTTCGGCAGGCCGAGCATGACGCCGGCCTTCTCCGTGGTCTCGGCCGCGTTGCGCTTCTCCCAGGCGTCGCCCGCGCGCGTGCGGCGCACGGCGAGGACGGGACCCTCGGCGAGCAGGTGGTGCGGGGCGGCGTACGTCACCTCGACGGTGACGACGTCGCCGGGGCGCACCTCCTCGTCCGGCTTGGTGAAGTGGACCAGGCGGTTGTCGGGGGCGCGGCCGGAGAGGCGGTGCGTGGCGCCGTCCTTGCGGCCCTCGCCCTCGGCGACCATCAGCTCCAGGGTGCGGCCGACCTGCTTCTTGTTCTCCTCCCAGGAGATCTCCTCCTGGAGGGCGACGAGACGCTCGTAGCGCGCCTGCACGACCTCCTTGGGGATCTGGCCCTCCATGGTCGCGGCGGGAGTGCCGGGGCGCTTGGAGTACTGGAAGGTGAAGGCCTGGGCGAAGCGAGCCTCTCGGACCACCTGCATGGTCTGCTCGAAGTCCTCCTCGGTCTCGCCGGGGAAGCCCACGATGATGTCGGTGGTGATGGCCGCGTGCGGGATGGCGGCGCGGACCTTCTCGATGATGCCGAGGTAGCGCTCCTGCCGGTACGAGCGGCGCATCGCCTTCAGGACGGTGTCGGAGCCGGACTGGAGCGGCATGTGGAGCTGCGGCATCACGTTCGGCGTCTCGGCCATGGCGGCGATCACGTCGTCGGTGAAGTCGCGGGGGTGCGGGGAGGTGAAGCGGACGCGCTCCAGGCCCTCGATCTTTCCGCAGGCCCGCAGCAGCTTGCTGAACGCCTCGCGGTCACCGATGTCGGAACCGTAGGCGTTGACGTTCTGCCCGAGCAGGGTGATCTCGCTGACGCCCTCGGCGACCAGCGCCTCGATCTCGGCGAGGATGTCTCCGGTCCTGCGGTCCTTCTCCTTGCCGCGCAGCGCCGGGACGATGCAGAAGGTGCAGGTGTTGTTGCAGCCGACGGAGATCGACACCCAGGCCGCGTACGCACTCTCGCGCCGGGTCGGCAGGGTGGAGGGGAACGCCTCCAGCGACTCGGCGATCTCGACCTGCGCCTCCTCCTGGACGCGGGCGCGCTCCAGCAGGACGGGCAGCTTGCCGATGTTGTGCGTACCGAAGACGACGTCGACCCAGGGCGCCCGCTTCACGATGGTGTCGCGGTCCTTCTGGGCGAGACAGCCGCCGACCGCGATCTGCATCCCGGGGCGCGACACCTTGCGCGGCGCGAGCCGGCCGAGGTTGCCGTAGAGCCGGTTGTCCGCGTTCTCGCGGACCGCGCACGTGTTGAACACGACCACGTCGGCGTCCCCGTCCGAACCCTCGGGCGCCCGTACGTAACCGGCGTCCTCGAGCAGCCCGGACAATCGCTCGGAGTCGTGGACGTTCATCTGGCACCCGTAGGTGCGCACCTCGTACGTCTTGGCTTCTCGAACGTCCACTGCCGGGCTCCGGTCGCTGCTGGTGGTCATGGGTCAAGGGTAGGCGGTCCCCGGACGCCCTCCGTCCCCGCTCCCGGCGGCCCGTGACCGGGGACACGGCCGGGCCGTCAGCGCCCGGCCGGGGTCCATCCCTGGCGACGCAGGACCGCGGACACGTCGGGTGCCCGGTAGTGGTCGCCCTTGAGGACCTTGCCGTCCTCGCGGCGGCTGATCTCGCCGGACGGCCCGACCTTGCTCATGTTGGCGCGGTGGATCTCGGCGATGACCTCGTCCAGGTCGATGCCGTGGACCAGGGCGGTGCCGTAGGCGACGTAGACCACGTCCGCCAGTTCCTGGGCGAGATGGTCGAGCGGGCCGGTGACCGAGACCTCGGCCACCTCCGCGGCCTCCTCGGCGAGCAGTTCCCCCCGGTGCGCGGCGAGTTCGGGACTGATCTCGGTGGGTACGGCGCGGGCGTCGAGACCGAAGGCGCGGTGGAACTCGCTGACGAGACGGGCGGGAGAAGTGCTCATGCGGCGACTGTAACCGCCGCGTCGGACACCCCCGCCGGTTGTCCACAGGCGGCCGGAGAGACGGTCGTGCGGTTGTCCACAGCCCTGGTCCGGCTGCTTCCGGCCTGGCAGGATCGCCCGCATGTCCAAGGTGTTCCCGTTCGCCGAGATCTCCGCCCGGCTGCCCGGCCGGCGCCGCTTGCTGTGGGCGTCGGGCGTGGGAGTCGTGGTGCTCGGCCTGCTGCTCTGGTGGCTGGCACCGCTCGGCGAGAAGCCGCCGAGCGGGACGATCGTGTTCAGCACCGGCGGCACCCGCGGGGTGTACGAGGAGTACGGCCGCCGCCTGCGCAACGAGTTGGCGAAGGACATGCCGGGTCTGACCGTGAAGCTGACCAGCAGCGCCGGGTCGCAGGAGAACGTGCAGCGGGTGGCGTCCGGCGAGGCCGACTTCACCATCGCGGCGGCCGACGCGGTGAAGACGTACCAGCAGGCGCACCCCGCCGAGCACCGGCTGCGCGGGGTGGCCCGGCTCTACGACGACTATGTGCAGCTCATCGTGGCGCCCGGCGCCAAGATCGACAGCGTCGCCGACCTCCGGGACAAGCGGGTGGCCACCGGCCTGCCCAACTCCGGTGTGCGGCTGATCGCGAACGGGGTGCTGAAAGCCGCCGGGATCGACCCGGAGAAGGACATCGTCCCGGTGTCCGCGGGGATCGACACCGGTCCGGACATGCTGGCGGACCACGACATCGACGCCTTCTTCTGGTCCGGGGGCCTGCCGACCGGCGGGCTGACCGAGCTGGCGGACAAGTCGGGGTTCCGGTTCATACCGATAGAGGGGAAGCTCGTCTCCGAGTTGCACGCCGAGGGGGAGCCGGCGCGCTACTACCGCGCCACCAACATGCCCGAGTCCGCGTATCCGCTCGTCCAGGGCGGCTCCACGGTGGCCACCATCGCGGTGTCCAACCTGCTGATGACGCGCTCGGACCTGGACCCGAGGCTCACGGAGTGGATAACCCGCATCGTGATCAGGAGCCGGGACGAGATAGGCAAACACGTGCACTCCGCACAGCGCGTGGACCTGCGTACCGCCATCTACACCGACCCGCTCCCCCTGCACACCGGCGCCCGCCGTTACTACCGCTCCGTCAAGCCCTGACGGGGGCCGGGGACGGGGGCGTGCCGGGGCAGGGTGACGGTGACCCGCAGGCCCTCGGGCTCGTGGTGGCCGTAGGAGATGGAGCAGCCCGTCGCGGCGAGCAGGGCGCGCGTGATGGACAGGCCGAGTCCTGAGCCCTTGATGTTCTGATGGCGTCCGCTGCGCCAGAACCGGTCGCCCACGCGCTCGAGTTCGTCGTCGGTCAGGCCCGGTCCGGTGTCCGTGACCTGGATGGTGGTGGTGTCTCCGCTCGCCAGGACACCGACCTCGACCGTGCCGTGCTCGGGGGTGAACTTGACCGCGTTGTCGATCACCGCGTCCAGCGCGCTGGACAGGGAGATCGGGTCGGCCCAGGCGGTCGTGGGCGGGCAGTCGCCTACCAGCCGGACTCGCTTGGCCTCGGCGGTCGGCGTCCAGGCGGCGACCCGTTCCTCGGCCAGCGCGCCGATGTCGGTCAACCGGGCCTCGGTCTCCGCGTGCTCGGCCAGCGCCAGGTCGAGCAGGTCGTCCAGCACCTGGGCCAGCCTCTTGCCCTCGGTGCGCACGGAGGCGATCTCCTCGTTGCCCTCGGGGAGTTCGAGGGAGAGCAGTTCGATCCGCAACAACAGAGCCGAAAGGGGGTTGCGCAGTTGATGGGAAGCATCCGCGACAAAGGCGCGCTGCTGCTCCAGCACGTCCTCGACGTTGTCCGCCATCTCGTTGAACGACCGTGCCAGTCGCCGCAGTTCGGGCGGGCCGCCGCCGACCGCGACGCGCGACTTCAGACGTCCGGTGGCGATGTCGTGGGTGGTGGCGTCCAGGATGCGCACCGGCCGGAGCACCCAGCCGGTCAGCCGCAGCGCCGCGCCCACCGCGAGGAGCATCGCCGCGATCTCCCCGGCCGCGATCAGCGCCCAGCCGCGCAGCACCCGCCACCGCATCTGCTCGGTGGGCGAGTCGGTGACGACGACCGCCACCACGTCCCCGTCCCGGATGACCGGCGAGGCGACCACGAGCCGGGTCCGCTGCCAGGGCCACACCTGGCCGGGGTCGTGGCTGCGGCGGCTGAGCAGCGCCTCCTCGAAGGCCGCCCGGACCGCCCCCTCCTGCGGTACGAACCAGTCACCGGGGGCGTTGACCATGGCGGAGCGGTCGCTGTAGAAGACACCGGCACGGATGTCGTAGACGCCGTGGTAGCTCTCCAGCTCGCGGTGGAGGGTCTGAAGGCGCTCGTCGGGGGCCGTGAAGTGGCTGCCGCTCGGGGTGTCGGTGACGAACTGGGCGAGCGCGGCGAAGCGCGCGGTGTCGTCTATCCGGTCCACGATGACGCGCTGCTGCTCGGCCGCGGCCACGCTGACGGCGAGCGGTACGCCGAGCGCGAGGAGCACGGCCGCCATCAGCACGATGAGCAGCGGCAGGAGCCGAGTGCGCACCCGGCCCCGCTATCCGGCCGGGGCGACGAGCCGGTAGCCGACCCCGCGCACGGTCTCGATCAGCGCGGGCATGCGCAGCTTGGCGCGCAGCGACGCCACATGAACCTCCAGCGTGCGACCGGTCCCTTCCCAACTGGTGCGCCACACCTCGCTGATGATCTGCTCCCGCCGGAAGACCACGCCGGGCCGCTGGGCGAGCAGCGCGAGCAGGTCGAACTCCTTCCGGGTCAGCGCGACGGTGGCCCCGGCGACGCTGACCTGCCGGGTGGGCAGTTCGATGCGGACCGTGCCGAGCAGCAGGGCGGCGCTGTCGTCTCCGGTCACGGCGTCCTCGGGGACGGTGCGGCGGCTGACCGCATGGATGCGGGCGAGGAGTTCACCGGTGTCGTACGGCTTCACCACGTAGTCGTCGGCGCCCAGATTGAGCCCGTGGATGCGGGAGCGGATGTCGGAGCGGGCGGTGACCATGATGACCGGGATGCCGGTGCGCTTGCGGATCTTGCCGCAGACCTCGTAGCCGTCCTGGTCGGGCAGGCCGAGGTCGAGCAGGATCACGCCGAAGCCGGGGCCCTCGGGGACGAGCGCCTGGAGCGCCTCCTCGCCGCTGCGGGCGTGGGTGACGTCGAAGCCGTGCCGGGCGAGGACCGCGGAGAGGGCCGCGGCGACGTGGTTGTCGTCCTCGACGAGCAGCAGTCTCATCCAAGCCCCCTTCAATTCGGCGTTCGTACGGTCTGCGTTCTTCTCAGGTGTGTACCGATGGTGTGCGCGTGTGCACCATGCAGTGACGCCGATGAAGGACGACGCAGTCAAGAGCGTTCCGGTTGCCCGGGCCTTCCGTTATCCGGCCGATACGCGCACAGAACGCAAGTGCTACGACACGTGTCCGATTGCTATCGGATCGTGATGCTCAGATTCACCTCAGATGTGGTGACGCCGAAGCAGGGTCGTCACTACTGTCCACCGAAACCGAGGAGGACGGAGCCCGAGAGCGATGACCGAAGTAGCGGTGGCCAAGGAAGACGTGGCCGCGTCCGACGACCTGGTCGTCCTGAAGAGCGTCAACAAGCACTTCGGCGCGTTGCATGTGCTCCAGGAGATCGACCTGACGATCGGCCGCGGCGAGGTCGTCGTGGTCATCGGGCCGTCCGGGTCCGGCAAGTCGACCCTGTGCCGCACCATCAACCGTCTGGAGACGATCGACTCCGGCAGCATCACCATCGACGGCAAGCCGCTGCCCCAGGAGGGCAAGGCGCTGGCCCGCCTCCGGGCGGACGTCGGGATGGTGTTCCAGTCCTTCAACCTCTTCGCGCACAAGACCGTGCTCGAGAACGTGATGCTGGGCCAGCTCAAGGTCCGCAAGACGGACAAGAAGAAGGCCGAGGAGCAGGCGCGTGCCCTGCTCGACCGGGTCGGCGTCGGCAGCCAGGCCGACAAGTACCCGGCGCAGTTGTCCGGCGGCCAGCAGCAGCGTGTGGCCATCGCGCGGGCGCTGGCGATGGGCCCGAAGGTGATGCTCTTCGACGAGCCCACGTCGGCCCTCGACCCCGAGATGATCAACGAAGTCCTCGAGGTCATGCAGCAGCTGGCCCGCGAGGGCATGACGATGGTCGTCGTCACCCACGAGATGGGCTTCGCCCGCTCGGCCGCCAACCGCGTGGTCTTCATGGCGGACGGCCGGATCATCGAACAGGCCGCCCCCGAGCAGTTCTTCAGCAATCCGCGCAGCGACCGGGCCAAGGACTTCCTGTCCAAGATCCTGCACCACTGAGCCCCGGACCGGGCTGCCGCACCGACCGTGCCGTCCCGGCCGTCCGGATCTCCGGGCGGCCCGGTGCCGTCCGCGCGACGGCCCGCGTCCTCGCGCTCGTTCTCACGTTCGCTCCGTCACGCATCACGCAAAGGATGTCCACCATGAAGCTCCGCAAGGTCACCGCCGCCTCCGCCGTCGTGCTCGCGCTCGCCGTGTCCGTCACCGCGTGCGGCGGCGACAAGAAGGACGACGCCTCGGGCGGCAAGAAGATCAAGATCGGCATCAAGTTCGACCAGCCGGGTCTCGGTCTGCAGGAGCCGGACGGCTCCTACTCCGGCTTCGACGTGGATGTCGCCACCTATGTGGCCAAGAAGCTCGGCTACCAGCCGAACCAGATCGAGTGGGTCCAGACCAAGAGCGCCGACCGCGAGAACGCCCTGAAGCGCGGCGACGTCAAGTTCATCGCGGCCACCTACTCCATCACCGACGAGCGCAAGCAGAAGGTGGACTTCGCCGGCCCGTACCTGCTGGCCCACCAGGACCTGCTGGTGAAGAAGGGCTCCAAGATCACCAAGGGCACGGACCTCAACGGCAAGAAGCTGTGTTCCGTGACCGGTTCGACGTCGGCGCAGAACGTCCAGAAGACGATCGCCCCGAAGGCCAACCTGCGTGAGCTCTCCGGCTACTCGGAGTGCGTCGCCGGTCTCCAGAGCGGCGCGGTGGACGCGCTGACCACGGACGACTCGATCCTCGCGGGCTTCGCCGCGCAGGACAAGTACAAGGGCCAGTTCCAGCTCGCGGGCCTGAAGCTCAGCAACGAGAACTACGGCATCGGCGTCAAGAAGGGCGACTCCGCGACCGTCGGCAAGATCAACAAGGCGCTGGAGCAGATGGTCGCCGACAAGTCGTGGGACAAGGCCGTCGAGAAGAACTTCGGGCCGGCCCAGTACAAGAACGAGCCCGCCCCGAAGATCGGCGACATCGTCAAGTAGTCCCGGCTCCACGACGCGAGGACCTGGCGGGCTCCGCACGGTCCACGGCCCGCGCCGCCGTCCACCGCTTCCCGGACGGCGGCGCGCCCCGACCACCCCGTAGGCCACACACCCGGAAGCGCGGGAGAACGTGTTCGACTTTCTTGAAGGCTACGACGTCCTGGGGGCGTTCTGGACGACGGTGCAGCTCACCGTCTTCTCCGGCGTCGGCTCCCTCGTCTGGGGCATCCTGCTGGCCGGTATGCGGGTCAGCCCTGTCCCGCTGATGCGCGGGTTCGGCACCGCCTACGTCAACATCGTGCGGAACATCCCGCTGACGATCATCATCCTGTTCACCTCGCTCGGCCTCGCCGACATCTTCGGCGTCACCATGGGCGCCGAGGACTTCAAGATCCAGGGCTTCCGGCTCGCGGTGCTCGGACTGATCGCCTACACGGCGGCTTTCGTGTGCGAGGCGATCCGCTCCGGCATCAACACGGTGCCGCTCGGGCAGGCCGAGGCGGCCCGCGCCATCGGGCTGAGCTTCTCGCAGACGCTGCGGCTGATCGTGCTGCCCCAGGCGTTCCGCGCGGTCATCGGCCCGCTGGCCAACGTCCTGATCGCCCTGACCAAGAACACCACGGTGGCGGCCGCCATCGGCGTGGCCGAAGCCGCCACCCTGATGAAGACGATGATCGAGAACGAGGCTCAGACCCTGGCCATCGGCGCCGTCTTCGCCCTCGGCTTCGTGGTGCTGACCCTGCCGACCGGCCTCCTCCTGGGCTGGCTCGGCAAGCGACTGGCGGTGAAGCGATGAGTTCCGTCCTGTACGACACGCCCGGCCCCCGTGCCCGGACGCGCAACGTCGTCCTCTCCGTGGTCTTCTTCGTCCTGCTCGGCCTGGTGCTGTGGTGGGCCGCGACGAAGCTGGACGACAAGGGCCAGTGGGCGTGGGCACTCTGGAAGCCCTTCACCACCAGCGAGGCGTGGACCACCTATCTGCTGCCCGGCCTCGGCAACACCCTGAAGGCCGCCGCACTGTCCATGGTGATCGCGCTGCCCCTGGGCGCGATATTCGGCATAGCCCGGATGTCCGACCACCGCTGGGTGCGCATACCGGCCGGCGTGGTCGTGGAGTTCTTCCGCGCCATCCCGGTGCTGCTGCTGATGCTGTTCGCCAGTGAGTTCTACGTCCGCTCCACCGACATCCCCAGCGACTCCCGGCCGTTGTACGCCGTCATCACCGGTCTGGTGCTCTACAACGCCTCTGTGCTGGCCGAGGTCGTCCGGGCGGGCATCCTCTCGCTGCCGAAGGGGCAGACGGAGGCCGCGTACGCCATCGGCCTGCGCAAGGGCCAGACGATGGCGGGCATCCTGCTGCCGCAGGCCGTCACCGCGATGCTCCCGGCCATCGTCAGCCAGCTCGTGGTGATCGTGAAGGACACGGCGCTCGGCGGTGTCATGCTCCAGTTCCCCGATCTGCTCAACGCCCGCAGCACCCTGGCGGCCAACTACGCCAACGTCATTCAGAGCTTCGCCGTGGTGGCGGTCCTCTACATCGTGCTGAACTTCCTGCTCACCTCCTTCGCCTCCTGGCTGGAGGGCCGGCTGCGGCGCAGCACGCGCGGTACCGGCGCGGTGCTCGGGGCCGGCACGGTCGAGGACCTCAACTCGGGCGAGGTCGGCGGCTCGGTGCGCGCCTGACACCTGCTCAGACGAGCTCCGGGGGGCCGGGACGACGTGCACGCGCCGTCCCGGCCCCCCATTGCGGTCCCGGGCTCCGTGCCCGATCCTGGTGGGGTGATCGCCACGGGCCCCGGTCACTTGACGCATACTCTGCCAATGGGTTGCATACGTTCTGTGATCGTGCACCCCGCTTCACCTTCCTGTTCCCGCGTGTTCGTCGAGGCATCGTCATGGGCAGGGGGCGCCACGCCGTGGACCCGGTGATCATCGTCGGAGCGGGGCCCGTCGGGCTCACGCTCGCCCTGGCTCTGGCCCGCCAGGAGGTGCCGTCCGTCGTCCTCGACGAGACCGGCGGCAAGGAAGAGCCCCGGCCGGCGCGCACCGTCGTCCTGCGCGAGGACACCGCGGCACTCCTGGAGCGGCTGACCGCGGTACGGGCCGGTGACCTGGGGCTGTGCTGGAGCGGCTGGCGCTCGCAGCGGCGCAGGCAGGTGGTGGGCGAGATCGCCTTCACGGCCGGCGAACCCGCGCCGCTCCACGTCGAACAGCACGTCCTCACCGCCGCCCTGCGCGCATCCGCCGACGCGGAACCGCTGATCGAGATCGCCCTGGACAGCCGTCTCGACTCCCTCGAACAGGAGCGCTCCGGCGTCACCGCGCACACCCGCGGCCCGCGGGGCACCTGGTGGCGGGGCAGTCATCTGGTCGGCTGCGACGGCCCCCGCTCCACGGTCCGCAAGCTGATGGACATTCGCTTCCCCGGCCGAACGGCGGTGGAGCGGCACGCGGTCGCCACCCTGCGCGTCGAACTCCCCTGGGAAGGCAAAGCGTTGCTGCACCGGATGCCGCCGTGGCGGTCGTCCGGTCATCCCTCCACGGAGGTGAGCGCCCGGCCGCTGCCGGACAGCACCTGGCGCCTGGACTGGCTGCTGCCGGCCGGCAAGGACCTGATCACGCCCGAGTTCCTGGTGAGCAACGTCCGCAAGACCCTCGCGGGCTGGACCGGCAACGCGGTCCCGGCCTACGACCTCCTGGACACCGGTGTGCACGCCGTCCATCACCGGCTGGCCCGCCGCTGGCGCTCCGGCCGGGTCTTCCTCGCCGGGGACGCCGCCCACCTGCTGGGCGCGCTCGGCACCCAGGGCCTCGACGAGGGGCTGCGGGACGCCGACAACCTCGCCTGGAAGCTGGCCGTCGCCTGGCATCACGGCGCGCACGAGGCGCTGCTCGACAGCTACCAGGCCGAGCGGCGCGCGGTGGTCGCCGCCCGGTTGCGCGCCGCCGATCAACTGCTCCCGGTACTTCGCGGCACCGGCGGGCTGCGCGGCTACGTGCCCGGCGCGTCCCGCAATCACGACACCCTGATGACGGACGGTCACCTGGGGCGCGGTGCGCTCGGCGAGCCGGGGGCGTACGCCGCCTCGCCGCTCGCGCCTCGCTACCTGGAGGGCGAGATCCCGGTCGACACCGAGCCGGGCGCGCCCGTCACCGACGTACGGGTCACCGCGGAGGACGGTTCCTTCGTACGGCTGCGCGACCGGCTGGGCAGGGGCGCGCTGCTCGTCGTTCTGATCGCGCCGGGTACGGGGGTGTGGGACCGCAAGCACTGGATGTCCGCCGGGGTCATGCCCCGGCTGGCGGCCGCGGTGAGCGCGCTGCCGCACCGGGCGGAGCTGCTGGTCGCGGAGAGCTATCCGGGAGCCCCGGCACACAGCGTGCTCCTGATCCGCCCGGACGGCCATCTGGTCACCGCGCTCAGCGGGGTACGGCCCGCCGATCTGTACGCGGCGGCGGAGGCCGCGCTCGGGGGCGCCGTGCCGCTGGAGGACGCTCTGAAGGAGGAGGCGGAGGCCGGGTCGGGGGCGCGCTGACCTCGAACGCGGCCCCTCGCTGTCCACATGATGGGGACAGATTGACCGGAGTGCGCCGGCATGCTGTACTCCGAATCGTGACCGACACCCATGTATGCCTGTGGCGGAGGGTCCATATGGACCTGCTCCGCTACGCGGGCTGCGTGTGTCGCCCGTCCTGCTGAATTCGCATCCCCCTTCTCCGGGCGCCGTGGCGCGCCCGTTCGGCGAACCCTCTTCAGGACGGTGCACGTGTCTGTCTCCCCCCTCACCTCCCCCACGCCCACCTCGGCCCCCAGCCAGGCCGAGCTGCTCGACTTCCTCCGGCGCGCCGCCGCCGACGCGGAACTGATCGCCTCCCTCCCGCTCGACCCCGAGGGCCGCACCTGGCTGCGGCTGGAGGGGCCGGGGGGCAGCGAGGCGTGGCTGATCGGCTGGCCGCCCGGCACCGGTACCGGCTGGCACGACCACGCGGACTCGGTCGGCGCCTTCCTCACGGCGTCCGGCGAGCTGCACGAGAACTCGCTGGCCGCCCGGCTGCCCACGGACGGCTGGCGGACCCTGGAACTCATCGGGGACGTCGACCGCGAACGCCGCCTCGGTGCCGGCCAGGGCCGCGCCTTCGGCCGGCACCATGTGCACGAGGTGTTCAACGACTCCCCCGACCGGCACGCCGTCTCGGTCCACGCCTACTACCCGCCGCTGCCGCGCATCCGCCGCTACAGCCGCACCGGCCAGGTGCTCCGGCTGGAGCAGGTCGAGCGCCCGGAGGACTGGCAGTGAGCGGCGACGGCGACGCGCTGCGTCCGGTGGGGATCGACGAGCTGCTGGAGCGGGTCCGCTCCGGCTACCGGCGCATCGAGCCGAGAGCGGCGCACGAGGCGGCCCGCGACGGCGAGGCCCTGCTGGTCGACATCCGGTACGCGGCGCTGCGCGACCGGGACGGGCTGATCCCCGGCGCCCTGGTGATCGAGCGCAACGAGCTGGAGTGGCGGCTCGATCCGCAGGGAAGCCACCGGGTGCCGGAGGCCACCGGGCACGATCTGCGGGTCGTGGTCATCTGCAACGAGGGCTACGCGTCCAGCCTCGCGGCCGCCTCCCTGCACCAGCTCGGGCTGCGCCGGGCGACCGACCTGGTGGGCGGCTTCCAGGCGTGGCGCGCGGCGGGGCTGCCGGTGGAGCCGATGGCCTGAGCAGTACGTCCGCTCGGGGCTCGGCGCCCTGAGCGGACCCTCCTGCCCGGCCGTCAGAAACCGTCCTCCGCGAGGAACTCCGTGTCCTCACCCTCTTCCTCCAGCGCCTGACGGACGACGCGGAGGGCCATGCCCTCGGGATACCCCTTGCGGGCGAGCATCCCGGCGAGGCGGCGGAGCCGTTTGTCCCGGTCGAGCCCACGGGTGGCACGCAGCTTGCGGTCCACCAGCTCGCGGGCGGTCGACTCCTCCTGCTCGGAGTCGAGCTGTGCCACTGCCTCGTCGATCAGCGCCGAGTCGACGCCCTTGGTGCGCAGCTCACGGGCGAGGGCGCGACGGGCCAGCCCCCGGCCGTGGTGCCGTGACTCCACCCAGGCGTCCGCGAAGGCACTGTCGTTGATCAGTCCGACCTCCTCGAACCGCGACAGCACCTCCTCGGCGACCTCGTCCGGGATCTCCCGCTTGCGCAGGGCGTCCGCGAGCTGCTTGCGGGTGCGCGGGGTTCCGGTGAGCAGGCGCAGACAGATGTTCCGCGCCTTCTCGGCCGGGTCCGCCTCTGTGGAGGACACCCCTTGCCCGGCCCTCGACGAGCGCGGGGTGTCCTCGTCCGTGCCGGCGGGCTCTCCGAAGCCGCGCCGCCGGCGGCCGCGCCGGGAGGAGCCGCCCCCGTGGGACCCCTCCGAGCCTGTGCCGTCCCACCCGGACCGGTGTGGTGCCGGATGGCTGTCCTCGAGTCCGTCCGCGTCGTCACCGGGCGCGGCCGGGGCCGGGTCGCGTCCGATGCCCCTCCCCCGTGGGGCACCGGACGCGGAGTGGTCGTACTCGGCCCAGTCGGTTCGTCGCGTCACGGGTCAGCTCTTGGCTGCGGCGGCCTTGGGCTTGGTGGCCTTGGCCGGGGCGGGAGCAGCCTTGGCGTCCGTGGCCTTGGCATCGGCGCCGGGGGCGGTGACCGCGGCGGCGTCCGTGCCCGGCTCGGCGGCGGGCTTCTCGGGACGCACTCCGACGCCCAGCTTCTCCTTGATCTTCTTCTCGATCTCGTTGGCGAGGTCGGGGTTGTCCTTGAGGAAGTTGCGGGCGTTCTCCTTGCCCTGGCCGAGCTGGTCGCCCTCGTATGTGTACCAGGCACCGGCCTTGCGGACGAAGCCGTGCTCCACGCCCATGTCGATCAGACCGCCCTCACGGCTGATGCCCTGGCCGTAGAGGATGTCGAACTCGGCCTGCTTGAACGGCGGGGCGACCTTGTTCTTGACGACCTTGCAGCGGGTGCGGTTGCCGACCGCGTCCGTGCCGTCCTTCAGGGTCTCGATGCGGCGGATGTCGATGCGCACCGAGGCGTAGAACTTCAGCGCGCGGCCACCGGTCGTGGTCTCCGGCGAGCCGAACATGACGCCGATCTTCTCGCGGAGCTGGTTGATGAAGATCGCGGTCGTCTTGGACTGGTTGAGCGCGCTGGTGATCTTCCGCAGGGCCTGGCTCATCAGGCGGGCCTGGAGACCCACGTGGCTGTCGCCCATCTCGCCCTCGATCTCCGCGCGCGGGACGAGCGCGGCGACGGAGTCGATGACGATGAGGTCGAGCGCGCCGGAGCGGACCAGCATGTCCACGATCTCCAGCGCCTGCTCGCCGTTGTCCGGCTGGGACAGGATCAGGTTGTCGATGTCGACGCCGAGCTTCTTCGCGTACTCGGGATCGAGAGCGTGCTCCGCGTCGACGAAGGCGACCTGGCCGCCGGCCTTCTGCGCGTTGGCCACGGCGTGCAGGGTGAGGGTCGTCTTACCGGAGGACTCCGGGCCGTAGATCTCCACGACACGGCCGCGCGGCAGACCACCGACGCCGAGAGCCACGTCGAGGGCGGTCGAGCCGGTCGGGATGACCTCGATGGGCTCCATCGACCGCTCGCCCATGCGCATCACTGCGCCCTTGCCGAATTGTCGTTCAATCTGTGCGAGCGCGGCGTCGAGCGCCTTCTCGCGGTCGGTTCCTGCCATGGGTTCCACCCGGTTTGCTTGAGTCGATCGCTTCACGTCAAAGACGCTAACGCCTGCCACTGACAACGCGCCCCGACGTCGGCCCGGCCTGTGGATAACTGGGGTACATCCCTACCCGAACCGTACGTAAATCCCTGCCGTCGGCCTCGCCTGCGCCTCCATGAGAATGGATGTTCGATTTTCATGTCAAGCGCGCCGGACCCGGGCGGGTCGGGTGCGGTCGAGTGCGCTCGGCCCGGCTGCGGGAGGCGCTTCGGGAGCCTCACCGCCACCCCGGAGTCCTGACCCAGGCCACAACGGCCACCCCCGCCGCCAGCAGCAGAGCACCCGGCACGGAACGCGCCGCAAGCGGCCCCGCGAACGCGGCCCCCACGGCGAAGCCGGTGATCTTCAGACTGGCGCCCGTGGTGAAGATCTGGCTGCGCAGATGGTCAGAAGACTCGCGGTGGCGGACGGCGAACAGGGCCGTCAGCTGCGGGCCCTCGCCGGCGCCGACCAGCAGCGCAGCCCCGATGAGCGCGGCCGGCCGGCCCGTCGCCGCCAGCGCCAATCCGGCGGCCTGCACCAGCGCACCCAGGCGGATCACCGCATCCGGCGCCACCACCAGGCGGGCAAGCACACCATTGGCCACCAGCCCCGCTCCCGCCGCACACGACGGCAGCACCGCCCCGCGCGCCGCCCCACCCAGCGCCCGCTCCCCCAGCAAGGGAACGCAAGCCGTAAGCACCCCCTGGGCCACGCAGCAGCCCACCGAAGTGAAGGTCGCCCGCGCCAGAGCGGGATTCCCCAGCACGAACCG
>NZ_MUNH01000225.1:0-10577 GCF_002154615.1 Streptomyces recifensis | reverse complement strand
CGGCGGTGATCATGCCGGTGATGGCCGCGGTGACCTGGGGGCGGGCGCCGGCCGGCCGGGGTTCGTCCGGCGAGGGGGTGCGGGGCTTGGCGCGCAGGGAGCTGCCGCCCCAGTAGAGGGCGAGGGCGCCGAGGAGGAGGGAGACGTAGGGCCAGCCGAGGAGGACGAAGAAGACGGCCCACATGCCGGACAGCAGGGCGTAACGGGCGCGGCGCTGGGCCGGGTCCGTAGGGTCCCAGCGCTGCTTGCTCGTACCGCCGCCCCCCGGGCCCTCCGGGCCCGCGCCCGGGCGCTCGCCGAAGCCGCCGGGGGCGCGGCCGGGCTGGCGGTCGCTCCACTGGCTGCCCCAGCGCGAGTCCCCGGCACCCTCGTGGCCCTCCCGGCCCTCGGGGTGACGCGGGCGCCACGGCTGGTCGGGACGGTCCTCGGGCGGGGGCGCGTACGGGTTGTCGTCCTCGCGGTCACCGCCCCGGTCGTCGTCGCCGCGGCCGCCGGAGGGTGCCTGGGGCGGCGAGGTCGGCCGCTCCCGCAGCAGGACAACGCCACGCTCGCCCTCCTGGCCGGTCAGCGGCGGGAACGTGAGGAGTCGCGGGCTGCGATCGGGCATCAAAGGAGCGTCTTCCCCTAGGTCATTCGAAGTCCGGCATGAGCTGTCATCCCGTGAACGCGCCGCACCACGGCCGCGTTCCCGAGCCGGCTCGTCCCGAACGCTACCTTCCGGCCACGCCCCCGTCCCGTGGGGGCCGTCCGGAGTGCCGGTATCGTTGCTGGCGGCCGGCCGCTTCGTAGACTTCCCCGTATGGCGGGACGCGAAGCATTCGTAGAACCCTACAAACGCCGGCCGTGACCCACCGCCGTCCCGAGAAAGGGCCCCATCGTGGCCGCCACCCCCGCCGGTCCAGCGGCCCGGCGACTCGTCGTACTGGTCTCCGGTTCGGGCACCAACCTCCAGGCCCTGCTGGACGAGATCGAGCGCGTCGGAGCCGAGACGTACGGCGCGCGGATCGTCGCCGTGGGGGCCGACCGCGACGGCATCGAGGGGCTGGCCCGCGCCGAGCGCGCCGGGCTGCCCACCTTCGTGTGCCGGGTGAAGGACCACCCCGGCCGCGAGGAGTGGGACGCGGCGCTCGCCGAGGCGGTCGCCGCGCACGAGCCCGACCTCGTGATCTCGGCCGGCTTCATGAAGATCGTGGGCAAGGAGTTCCTGGCCCGCTTCGGCGGCCGGTTCGTCAACACCCACCCGGCCCTGCTGCCGAGCTTCCCGGGGGCCCACGGCGTACGCGACGCGCTCGCGTACGGCGCCAAGGTCACCGGCTGCACCGTCCACTTCGTCGACGACGGCGTCGACACCGGGCCGATCATCGCGCAGGGCGTGGTGGAGATCCGGGACGAGGACGACGAGAGCGCGCTGCACGAGCGCATCAAGGACGTCGAGCGAAGGCTGCTCGTCGAGGTCGTGGGGCGGCTCGCCCGCAACGGCCATCGCATAGAGGGACGAAAGGTAGTTATCCCGTGACCGCCACCGCCGAGAGCACCAAGCGGCCCATTCGCCGGGCGCTCGTCAGCGTCTACGACAAGACCGGTCTGGAAGACCTCGCGCGCGGGCTGCACGAGGCCGGGGTGGAGCTGGTCTCCACCGGCTCCACCGCGGCCCGTATCGCCGCCGCGGGCGTCCCCGTCACGAAGGTCGAGGAGCTGACCGGCTTCCCCGAGTGCCTGGACGGCCGGGTCAAGACCCTGCACCCCAAGGTGCACGCGGGCATCCTCGCCGACCTGCGCCTGGACAGCCACCGCGAGCAGCTCGCCGAGCTGGGCGTCACGCCGTTCGACCTCGTCGTGGTCAACCTGTACCCGTTCCGGGAGACCGTCGCCTCCGGTGCCTCGCCCGACGAGTGCGTGGAGCAGATCGACATCGGCGGCCCCTCCATGGTCCGCGCCGCCGCCAAGAACCACCCCTCGGTCGCCGTGGTCACGAGCCCCGAGCGGTACGCCGACGTGGCCGCCGCCGCCCAGGAGGGCGGCTTCGACCTCGCCGCCCGCAAGCGGCTGGCCGCCGAGGCGTTCCGGCACACCGCCGCCTACGACGTGGCGGTGGCCGACTGGTTCGCCTCCGAGTACGCCCCGGTCGACGACTCCCCGTTCCCCGACTTCCTCGGCGGCACCTGGGACCGCGCGCACACCCTGCGCTACGGCGAGAACCCGCACCAGCCGGCCGCGCTGTACGTGGAGCCGGGCGCCGAGGGGCTCGCGCAGGCCGAGCAGCTGCACGGCAAGGAGATGTCGTACAACAACTACACCGACACCGACGCCGCCCGCCGGGCCGCCTACGACCACGACGAGCCCTGCGTGGCGATCATCAAGCACGCCAACCCGTGCGGCATCGCGGTCGGCGCGGACGTGGCCGAGGCGCACCGCAAGGCGCACGCCTGCGACCCGCTGTCGGCGTTCGGCGGGGTCATCGCGGTGAACCGGCCGGTCAGCAAGGAGATGGCCGAGCAGGTCGCGGAGATCTTCACCGAGGTCATCGTGGCGCCGGACTACGAGGAGGGCGCACTGGAGGCCCTCGCCCGGAAGAAGAACATCCGGGTGCTCAGGGCCCCGCAGGGTCCGGCCGCCACCGTCGAGATCAAGCCGGTCGACGGCGGGGTGCTGGTCCAGGAGGCCGACCGCCTCCAGGCCGACGGCGACGACCCGGCCAACTGGACGCTGGCCAGCGGTGACGCGCTCTCCCCGGCCGAGCTGGCCGAGCTGGCGTTCGCCTGGCGGGCGTGCCGTGCGGTGAAGTCCAACGCGATCCTGCTGGCCAAGGACGGCGCCTCGGTCGGCGTCGGCATGGGCCAGGTCAACCGCGTCGACTCCTGCAAGCTGGCCGTGGAGCGGGCGGGCGAGGAGCGGGCGCGGGGTGCCTTCGCGGCCTCCGACGCGTTCTTCCCCTTCCCCGACGGACCGCAGATCCTGATCGACGCCGGGGTGCGGGCCATCGTGCAGCCGGGCGGCTCGATCCGGGACGAGCAGGTCGTGGAGGCCGCCAAGGAGGCCGGTGTGACCATGTACTTCACCGGCACGCGGCACTTCTTCCACTGAGCGCACACACGAAGCGGCCGCCCGCTCCCCTCGCGGAAGGGGAGCGGGCGGCCGCCTCGGTACCGCGTGCTTACTTGGTACGGATCACGATCGAGCCGCAGATCTTGTCCGCGAACGTCTGGCGCTTGGAGTCCCACGCCGGCCACAGGTAGCCGAGGTAGCACGGCAGGCCGTCGATGAAGTGCGCGAGCTGGCGGACGAACGCCATGCCGCCGCCGAGCGGCTGGCCGGTCTCCTCCTTCAGCGTGCGGGTACCGACGACCTTCTTGCCGATCGTCTGGCCCGTCTTGCCCTCCTGGATGACCTGGTAGACCAGGAAGGCGATCATGAAGAGGAAGCCGATGAGCGAGAGCGCCGGGATGTTCGCCTTCGCGCCGATGAGCACGAGCGGCAGGTAGACCACCATGTAAAGGATGGTGTCGATCAGCCTGCTGAGGAATCGCTGGCCCCAGTTCGCGTACTGCGGCTGCTGGTAGCCGTAGCCCGGCTGCTGCGGGTAGCCGTAACCGGCCTGCTGGGGGACCGGGGGCGCCTGCGGGTAGCCGTAACCGGGCTGCGGGGGCACGCCCTGCGGCGCCTGCGGATAACCGGGCTGCTGCGGCTGCCCGTACCCCTGCTGGGGGTCCTGCGGCTGACCGTACGGGTTCTGGGGCGAGCCGAAACTCATGGCTGGATTCCTCCGTTGGTACTGCGGGAACGACGCGGACAGCACGGAGGAACGTCAAGATCTGAGCGGTTTGCCCCCCACCGGACCGCGATGTATGCGCCGTTCATGGTTGTGGAGCCGTCACGCGTTGTCCAGCCGCATTCGCGAGGTGTTGTGCAAGTGCAACATCAACGATCAACGGAGGACATCTGGGACGCGACGGTGGCGGACCCCACGCGGACCGGATTGGAACAGGGGGGCCGTCATCCGCGAGGATGGGGGCATGACCGCCCAGATTCTCGATGGCAAGGCCACCGCAGCCGCGATCAAGTCCGATCTGACCGCCCGCGTGGCGGCGCTGAAGGAGAAGGGAATCACGCCCGGCCTCGGTACCGTCCTGGTCGGTGAGGACCCCGGCAGCCAGAAGTACGTCGCGGGCAAGCACCGCGACTGCGCCCAGGTCGGCATCGCCTCCATCCAGCGCGAACTCCCCGCCACGGCCACGCAGGAGGAGATCGAGGCGGTCGTCCGCGAACTGAACGAGGACCCCGACTGCACCGGCTACATCGTCCAGCTGCCGCTGCCCAAGGGCATCGACGAGAACCGCATCCTGGAGCTGATGGACCCGGAGAAGGACGCCGACGGCCTCCACCCGATGAACCTCGGCCGCCTGGTCCTCAACGAGCCCGCCCCACTGCCCTGCACCCCCAACGGCGTGCTCACCCTGCTGCGTCAGTACGGCGTGGAGACCAAGGGCGCCGAGGTCGTGGTCGTCGGCCGCGGTGTGACCATCGGGCGCTCGATGCCGCTGCTGCTCACCCGGCGCAGCGAGAACGCCACCGTCACCCAGTGCCACACCGGTACCCGTGACCTCGCCCACCACCTGAAGCGGGCCGACATCGTCGTCTCGGCCGCCGGTGCCCCGCACCTGATCCGCGCCAAGGACATCAAGCCGGGCGCGGCCGTGCTCGACGTCGGCGTCTCCCGCAACGCCGAGGGCAGGATCGTCGGCGATGTCCACCCGGACGTCGCCGAGGTCGCCGGGTGGATCTCCCCGAACCCCGGCGGGGTCGGCCCGATGACCCGAGCCCAGCTCCTGGTCAACGTGGTGGAGGCGGCGGAGCGGCGTGCCGGCTGACGAGTCCGGGGAGCCGCAGGTGCGGGACGCGATCAGCGCTCCCGACGCGCAGGGGCGCACCAGGCGCATCACCCGCCGCTTCCCGCTGTTCACCAAGGACACCGCACGTCCCGAGGGCGGCGGCCGGGCCGCCAGCGGCGACGCCCCGGCGCCGGCCCGGCAGTGGCCGGTGCTGGTCGTGCTCTCCGCCGTCGCGCTCGGCCTGCTGCTGGTCGCCTTCGACGTGACCCGCGCGGGGCTCCTGCTGATCGGCGCGGCCCTGCTGGCGGGCGCCGCGATGCGCTGGACGCTGCCCGGCGTCGGCATGCTGGCCGTCCGCTCCCGCTTCACGGACATCGTGACCTACGGGGTGCTGGGCCTCGCCATCGTCCTGCTGGCCCTGATGGCCCAGCCCCACCCCCTGCTGCAGATCCCCTTCCTGAAGGACACCCTGCACTTCACGGTGTCCAACTAGCGCCGCGGGCAAGGCCGGTGGCTCGCCCCCACCCCCGATCAGGGGCGAGCCACCGGGACTTCACCCTGGCGGGCCGGGTGGGTGCCGGGCAATGTCCCCCCGTGCGCTGTGGCACGGAGGTGACCGTTCCGCCATCGTGTCCGCGCCCTGCCACATCCGGGCAATCGTCGCCGCGACAAGGGCAGTTCGCCGGATACGTTCCGATCACCCCCCTCCCGAGGGCTACCGTGGAGCGGGGGCGGTGGCGTGACGCGGGGAGGCGTCGCGGTGCCCGCCGGGGGAGGAACGAGGGGGGAGCGGGCCATGGCTCGTTGGAAGGCGCTGCCGGAGGAACTCGACCCGCAGATCGCGGAGTTCACCAGGCAGCTGCGGCGGCTCGTGGACCAGGGGGGCCTGAGTGCCGCCGCGCTGGCCGACCGCACCGGGTACAGCAGGACGTCCTGGGAGCGGTATCTGAACGGGCGGCTGCTCGCGCCCAAGGGGGCCGTAGTCGCCCTCGCCGAGGTCACCGGCACCAGCCCGGTGCACCTCACCACCATGTGGGAGCTGGCCGAACGCGCCTGGAGCCGGGCGGAGTCGCGGCACGACCGCACGATGGAGCAGATCCGGATCACGCGGGCCCGCGCCGAGCTGGGCGACTACGGCGGGGGTGCCGGGACGACGACGGTCGACGCTCCGCCGGTGACCCCGCCCTCCGCCGAGCCCCCGGCGGGCAGGCGCCGCGTCCTGCTCTTCCTGGCGGGCGCCGTGGCCGTACTCGTCGTCCTCGGCACCGCCTTCCTGCTCACCGGCCGGGGTGACGGCGAGGGCACACGGGAAGCCGCCCGGCCGTCCTCGCCGGCCGCCACCAGTGCCACCGCTCTGCCGCCCGGTGTCAAGTGCGTGGGCGTCGGCTGCACCGGGAGGGACGCCGAGGCCATGGGGTGCAGCGGCGACCTGGTGACCACGGCCAGGACCGCCACCGTCGGCGCGGCCACCCTGGAGGTCCGCTACAGCAGGACGTGCGGCGCCGCCTGGGGCCGGATCACCGGCGCCGCACCGGGCGACCGGGTCCGTGTCACGGCGGGCGGCCAGACCCGGCGGGGCGACGCCGTGGCCGGGGATACGTACACGTACACCCCGATGGTCGCCGTCGGGCGCGCGGGTGAGGCCGAGGCGTGCGCGACCCTGGCGTCGGGGCGGACCGGGTGCACCAAGTAGCCGGAGTTTTCCGGTGCGGCACGCATGGGAGGCCCGAACCGGGGCACGCGGACAAGTACCCCCCCCACGGGAGTCCGGCGAGCCGGTACCCCCACCGGCGGCCGCCTTCGTCCTCCTCTCCCGGACGGGCGGCCGCTGCCGTGTGCGGCCGCGCGGGCCCCGCGGAGCCGGGCTGTGGGCCGGGCCACAGGGCCCCGGACGTCCGGCATGCCGGATGCGCGATAGCCTGACCGCTGATCTCTCTTGACGCCAAGAGATCGATCATCCGCACGGGGCAGGGACGCCCCACCGCCAGCCATACGGAGAACGCCATGACCCGCACTCCCGTGAACGTCACCGTCACCGGCGCGGCCGGCCAGATCGGTTACGCCCTCCTCTTCCGCATCGCCTCCGGGCAGCTCCTCGGCGCGGACGTGCCGGTCAACCTCCGCCTCCTGGAGATCACCCCCGCGCTCAAGGCCGCCGAGGGCACGGCCATGGAGCTGGACGACTGCGCGTTCCCGCTGCTGAGCGGCATCACCATCACCGACGACCCGAACGTCGCCTTCGACGGCGCCAACGTCGCCCTGCTGGTCGGCGCCCGCCCGCGCACCAAGGGCATGGAGCGCGGTGACCTCCTGGAGGCCAACGGCGGCATCTTCAAGCCGCAGGGCAAGGCCATCAACGACAACGCCGCGGACGACATCAAGGTCCTCGTCGTCGGCAACCCGGCCAACACCAACGCGCTCATCGCGCAGGCCGCCGCCCCGGACGTACCGGCCGAGCGCTTCACCGCGATGACCCGCCTCGACCACAACCGCGCGCTGACCCAGCTCGCGAAGAAGACGGGCACCCCGGTCTCCGAGATCAAGCGCCTGACGATCTGGGGCAACCACTCCGCGACCCAGTACCCGGACATCTTCCACGCCACGGTCGCCGGCAAGAACGCCGCCGAGGTCGTGAACGACGAGCAGTGGCTGGCCGACGACTTCATCCCGACCGTCGCCAAGCGCGGCGCCGCGATCATCGAGGCCCGCGGTGCCTCGTCGGCCGCCTCCGCCGCCAACGCCGCCATCGACCACGTGTACACGTGGGTCAACGGCACCGCCGAGGGCGACTGGACCTCCATGGGCATCCCGTCGGACGGCTCCTACGGCGTCCCGGAGGGCCTGATCTCGTCCTTCCCCGTCACCACCAAGGACGGCAAGTACGAGATCGTCCAGGGCCTGGACATCAACGAGTTCTCCCGCGCCCGCATCGACGCCTCGGTGCAGGAGCTGGCGGAGGAGCGCGACGCGGTCCGCGGTCTCGGCCTCATCTGAGCCCCGTACGCGACGAGTGACGGGCCCCTTCCGGTCTTCCGGACGGGGCCCGTTCCCGTGTCCCGGCTACTCCAGACCGCGCTTGCCCGGTGCCCAGAACGGCTTGGTCAGCACCGAGCGCCGGTCCCAGCCCGCGTCCCGCAGCACATGCCGTACGGCCTGCACGGTCCGCGCCTCCCCGGCGACGTACGCCACCCCGCCCGGCGCCGGCGCCAGGCGGCCCACCGCCTCCGGGAGCGGGACGGTGCCGCGCAGCACCCAGTCGAGCCGGCCGGCGTGGGCCAGCGGCAGCCGGTCGTCCGCCGTGGCGGTCTCCACACAGCCCGAGACCCGCGCGCCGTCGGGCAGCGCGGCGAGCATCGCGCCGACGGCGACGGACGCCGTCTCGTCCCCGACGAAGACGTGGTGCGCGGCGTCCGGGCGCAGGGTGAAGGAGCCCTCCGGCTTGCCGAGTCGCACCTCGTCGCCCGCCGCCGCCTCGCGCGCCCAGCGGGCACCGGGGCCGTCGCCCTCGTGGTCCAGCACGCACAACTCCAGCGCGCCGGACGGCTCGTAACGCCACACCGAGTAGGTGCGCCGGGTGAGCGCGGAGCCCACGAGCACCCGGACCTGCTGGCCGGGGAGCACGTCGAGCCCGGCCAGCGCGTCGCCCTCGATCCGCAGGCGCCGCATCCGCGCGGTGAACCGTTCCACGGCGGTCACGGTGCCGCGGAGCATCAGCAGATCGAGGACAGGGTTCAGCAGCGCGGGCATGCACGGCTCCTAGAAATGGACAACTCGGTTCTACCGGACCGGAGTTGATCTTCGGTGGGGGGTGGAGGGCGATGCTACGCGCTCCGGGACGGGGGTGGCGGCGGGGTGGTCCGGTTCCGGTCGCCGGATTCCGGTTTCCTGACCGGCCGTCACCGCTCTATGCTCGGCGCTCGTCCACTTCTCGTGGGCGAGGGACTTCCATGCATCGGGGGATGGCATGAGCAGTGCTCACGTGCCGCCGCAGGCGGAGCGGACGTCGGCCGAGCGGGCGCCGGTCCACCCGCCGCCCGTCCCGCCCCACACCAGCGAGGCCACCCGGCTGCTGTGCGCGGGCACGTATCTGGACGCCGGCTACCGCGACCGCGTCATCGAGGAACTCCACCTCAACGAGCAGCGGATCGTGGCTCCCTCGTTCGGCTTCGACGCGGCGCGGGTGCTGGCGCACGCGCTGCGGGCCCGGCGGCAGGAGCTGGTCTGGGCCGGGGCCGTCGCCGGGCTGTGGCTGGTGGGCATGCCGCTCAGTGGCGGGCTGCTCGCGCTGTACCTGTGGCCCAGCATCTGGCTCGCGCTGGCCCCCTGGCTGCGCGGCCGGGCCGCGACGCCGCCGCTGTACCGGCTGGTCCTCGCCTTCCTGGCGCGGTGGTGGGGGCGGGCGTGGTTCGCCGCCCTGTTCGTGCTGACCGTCGTCATCGCCTTCGGCGGGGGGCCGTCCCCCGAGCCGTCCTACGACCCGTACGGGTACGGGTACGGCGGTTCCGAGAACCTCTCCGACTCGCTCACCCCGCTCGTCGAGCTCTGGCAGGCGTGGTCCACGCTCGGGGTGCTCGGGCTCATCGCGCTGTGCGTGCACGCGCAGCGGACCCAGTTCAGCCGGGCGCTGGCGGGCGAGCTGTCCCCGGAGCGCTTCCCGGACGCCGCCGCCGACCCCGCCGAGCAGGCGCCGAGCCCGCGTTTCCAGCGGCTCAGGCAGCGCATCCGGCTGGAGCAGCACGCCCCGCTGGTCATGTACCACGAGGCCCGCCCCTTCTGCGGGGCCGGAGACGCGTACGACACGTGGGTGCTGGCCGTGGAACTCAAGCCGGACGAGATGGCCAAGGAACGGCAGCCGCTCAGCAACCGGGCGATCCTGGAGAAGATCCGCCCCCGCCTGGAGCAGCTGCGCGTCCCGGCCGAGTACGCGGGGCCCGGCGTCCGCGACCGGCTGCGCTGGCTGGAGATCGACGAGTGCGTGTTCCTCCCGGTGGAGGGGCTGAGGAAGCGGGAGCAGGCGCCGTACACCGCCGAGGCGTTCGAGCAGCACCGGGCGCGGGCCGTGGAGGAAGGGGCCGAGAAGCGGCGGCACTTCCTGCGGGTGCGGGTCGGCGGCTGGGAGGAGGAGCTGGTCGTCACCGTGTACGTCCGCGTCCACACCCAGGGCGGCATGCTGATGCTGGAGATCGCCCCGCATGTGCTGACGCCGGTGCGCGAGGACTTCAAGGACGCCGACCGGGCGGCCCACCGGTTCCGGCACAACAACTCCCTCGGCAAGGCCGTCACCGCCCTCGTCCTGGTACCTGGCTCCGCCGGGCGGGCGCTCGCCCAGCTCGGCCGGGGGCTGGTGCACGGCTGGCGGCTGCTGACCGGCGGGTACGCGGGCGCGCTGCCCGACGGGCCCGGGCTCTCGGTGCGCGAGCTGGGGTCCACGCCCGTCGGCTCGCTGTTCCAGGAGATGGACGTGGTCCGGTACCTGCGCGGGGTGCAGGACCGGGTGGCCGACGGGGTGCGGTCCGCGCTCGCCGAATCCGGCTACCGGACCGGGGAGTTCGTCCAGAAGGTCGTCAACATCCGCAACGGGGACGTCCACATCGGCCGCGTCGAGGGCAGCACCTTCGCCGTCGGCAGCCACGCCACCGCCATGGGCGCGCCCGCGCCGCAGAAGGGAGCCGGGACATGACCGGTCAGGAGCCGAACGTGCGCATCGGGGACGTCTCGGGGAGCACCTTCGCCGTCGGCAGCCACGCC